>JAVWLC010000238.1:0-4241 GCA_036638175.1 Raoultibacter sp.
TGGCTCTGGTTTGCTGCTCGGCTCTGTGCTTGCAGAGGATCTCGCATAACACTCGACACCTGCACAAAATACGTTCTCGGCAGGTTTTAAAATCAAGAGCAGGGACCGTCCAGCCGATGCGGTCCCTGCTTCATCCTTGAGAGAATCTTGTCTTGACACCATTACATGATGTCAATAGAGCTCGGGATAGCGGCTCCCTGCCTCATCGCAGCTATAAAGAAATTCCTGAACATCATCTGAATCAAACACTTTAAGAAGATCCTTAAAATCAGGAACGAGCGAGTATTCATCGATTTGAGCCCGCTTCACCCACATCATCTGTCCTTCGTTAGATGACTTGAGTTCACCTGAAAACTCGCCTGTTTTAAATAGCAACGCAATGTAGCGCTCATCGTCACACGATTGAGATTGCTTCACACCGCAGAGTCGCGGGTTTTCGATGACAAGGCCCGTCTCCTCCCGCATCTCCCGCTTAACGGCCTCTATGAACGACTCACCCCGTTCAACATGCCCACCAGGAAACGTCACACCAGGCCACCGATCGGCCACACGGTCTTGCAGCAATATTTCATCATCGTGATACACCATGCACAATACGGTCACGATTGCTTGTTCGCTGGCCATGTCGCCACACTTTCTCGATTTCTGGCTGCTTTCCTTGCTCTATCCATAGTACCATCTGCCGCGATAGATGGTTTCATTCGCCACAGGGATGCATACGTGTGCCCCATGCTTATTTTCGCCGCATAATCAAATCAGGGAGCTCAGCGAGCGAGGTAATGCGCGTGTAGTCGCAATCCGTATACTTACCGTGCCTGTCCACAATGATAGGTTCAATTCCCGCCGCCGCTGCCCCTGCTCCATCAGCGTCGGGCCTATCACCAACATGAAGGGCTTTATCGGGTGAAAGGCCCATACGTTCAAGAATAAGCGTGAATATCAGGGGGTTGGGCTTTCGATACCCAACATCGGCCGAAGATATAATTTCCTCGAAATAAGGTGCGAACTGAAGACCGCGCATAAGACTCGTGAGATTGGGGCTCCAATTCGACACGATGCCTAACCTGAGATGCGCTGCCCTGAGCGCTTTGAGCGTTGATACCGTATCATCAAAGGGCTTCCAGCACGCAGGCGTGCAGTACAATTCGTTCACGCCGTGCGCAATCCCTTCGGCATCATGCTCCAATCCCGTCAGGTGACTGAGATACCGATACATATCAAGATACACCTCAACCGAACCAACAGGCGAACACCAAAAATCGCCGTCACGCAGATATTCCGCCTCATAAAAACCATGGACCGCAGGCATGTGCGCACCGACCACAGCAGGATCAACCGCATGACCGCGCGATCGTGCCACTTCACAGAACACGCCGTCTATCTCAGGATAAGGATCTATGAGAGTCGATCCAACATCAAAGAAAACAGCCTCAATCATGGCTTTTAATCCCTGTGTCCATCGTTGGGTTCTATATGAACTAGCACCTCGGTTACCTGCGGGTACTTTTCACGAATAGCAAGCTCTACTCGCTCACTCAGCTCATGAGCCGCAAGTACGGTCATACCCTCATCGACACAAGCATGCAAATCAACGTACACTTCACCTTCGGTTCCTCGTGTCCTAATTCGATGCGCATCCTTTACATCAGCAATACTCATAACGAAGTCATGCAGCTCTTCTTCGGGAATGCGCGCATGATCGGAGAGCGTGGCGAACCCATGCTTGAAAACATCGTAAGCCGTCGCCAAAATTGCAACGGTAACTAAAAGCGCCATAATGGGGTCTGCTGCGGGGAAACCGAACGACACGAAGACGAGCCCAATGATGACACCAACCGAAACGAGCGCATCTGAAAACGTGTGGCTCGCGTCAGCGGTGAGCACCTCGCTTCTTAAAAGCTTGCCTTGACGTCTCTCATACGTTGTAACGCCCAGGTTAACGCACAGGGTGGCAATCATCACCACAAATGATATCGGCGTCACATCAGCGGTGTAGTTCTGCGAGATAAGTTTTCCAACCGCACTGCTGCCAACCTCAAAGGCTGCAAACAACAGGAGGATGCCAATGGCGAGACTCGCGTACGTTTCGAATTTCGCATGTCCATAAGGATGGCTTTCATCTGCGGGGCGCGAAGCTAATGCTATACCGATTAGTCCGATGACGTTGCCAGCCGAATCAAAAACGGAGTGAATACCATCCGCTTGCATAGCTGCCGATCCGCTGATTGTCCCATAGATGTATTTTGCGGCAGCTACCGCAAGATTCAAGAACAAAATAATCCAGAGCAGTCGTTTGATTTTTTGCATGCGTTCCGAAACGGAAGGTTTTGCCGTCATTGCCAAAGGTGCCATCGTTGCTTCCTCCTGTGTCACGCAATAGACGAAAAGGGAGCCCGTATGGACTCCCTTGTACATTCTGGTGTCGGAGGCGGGATTTGAACCCGCACACCTGTATATAGGCACTAGCACCTCAAGCTAGCGTGTCTGCCGTTCCACCACTCCGACGTAGGTGTTGCTCAAAAAGCAACGTTGGTTATTCTACCAAAACCAACAAATTTGTACAGCACTATTTCCAGCTATTTTGAAATAGTTCCCTGAGGATAAACAATCATAAGAACAAGAAGTGAAACAATGAAGATCACAGCAAACGTAATAGTGATACGATCAAGGTTCTTTTCAACAATACTAGTACCCGTCTGGGTTGAATAAACTGAGCTGGCAATCATGTCAGAAATACCAGTTCCCTTGCCCGAATGTAACAAGATAAAGATAATCAAGCCGATACCAGAAATAACCAGTAAGACCAAAGCAATAATCAACAAAGGGTTCAACGTTCTCTACTCCTCAAAAAAACTTCTTACGAGTACCACTCACAAGCAATCGATTATACCTGCATATATCACTGATGTGCAAGTAAACTTTTTGCCGTCATCTCAGAAGACGCACATAATCCAAGACCCTCAAGCAACGTTGGTGCAATATTACACAGTGCGCCGCGTTCATCAAACAGTGACAAACCGCTCCCTGAGTAATCAATAAGGACAAGCGGTACGAGGGCTGTGGTGTGCGCCGTAAACGCGGTGCCATCATCAGCAAGCATTTTATCTGCATTACCATGATCTGCCGTCAACAGAGCAAATCCGTTCTTTTCTCGCAGCGCTGCCAGCACCTGTGCAACACCTGCATCCACTGCTTCTACCGCCTGAACAGCAGCGGGAATACTTCCCGTGTGTCCCACCATGTCACAGTTGGCGAAGTTGACTATGTACACGTCAGCCTCATCATGTTCGATGGCTGCCGCAAGTGCTTGAGCAACCGCGGGTTCGCTCATTTCAGGCTGCAAGTCGTAGGTTGCTACCTTGGGGCTTTCGATGAGTTTACGAATTTCGTTTTTCTTAGGCTCTTCGATGCCGCCATTTAAAAAGAACGTGACGTGCGCATATTTTTCGGTTTCCGCTATGTGATACTGCGTAAGGCCCGCTTCTGCAAGCACATCAGCCAGGACGTTTTTCGGAAATTCCTTCGCATAGGCAATAGGAGCAGGAATGGTCGGATCGTATTCCGTGAGGCACACGAACAAAACCTGCGCACAGCGCTCGCGCTCAAATCCTTGAAAGTCCTCATCAACAAACGCACGCGTAATTTCACGAGCGCGATCAGGTCTAAAGTTAAAGAACACGATTGCATCGCCATCAAGCACGCCGCGCTCATCAAGTGCTACAGGCTCAACGAACTCATCGGTCACTCCAGCATCATAGAAGGCCTGCATGACCTGCACAGGACTTTGCGCCACAAAAGGCTCAGCCTGGGCGATTGCCTGGTAAGCCCGCTCAACGCGATCCCATCGATTATCGCGATCCATCGCAAAGTAGCGACCTTCTATCGAAGCGATCTTGATGTGCGTTGTTTTGGTTGCAATCTCATCGATGCGAGCACTGAGCTCCTCAATAAACCCAAGACCGCTCTTGGGGGCAACATCGCGTCCGTCCATAAAACAGTGAACATGTACTTCAGGTACCTCAAGCTGCGCCGCCATTGCAAGCAGCGAATAGAGGTGCTTGTTGCTTGAGTGCACTCCCCCGTCTGACACAAGACCCATGAAGTGCAAAACGGCACCCGGTTTTTTAGCGGCTTCACAAGCCTCTAAGAGAACGGCGTTTTTGCTGATCGAGTTATCACGGCAGGCAAGATTTATGCGCGTAAGTTCTTAGCGGAGGAGGACATAGAGAAAACGATCTATG
>JAVWLC010000239.1:0-4201 GCA_036638175.1 Raoultibacter sp.
CGGTTTGTTCTGGCTGTACAGTAATAAGTCCGGGTAATTGCATGATGACCTGTCTTTCCTTAATTATCTTGATGCGATTGTGCCACAGCTCGCTAAATCCATGGAGAATGCCACCCGTTTGTCAAAAAATGAGCAGAAGCTCGATGGCCTTATGGAATTGATGTTACAGCAGCAGCAATGCGCGAGAGCAGTGTCGGTTCATCCTATACTTTTAAAAAACTTCTTGACCCTCCTCTTAGAGGAGACGTTTGAATGAAATATGGAAGGAGGTGTACATGTTCTACATTGGAAGCTTTTCAAAGATGGGCAAGACAACCGTTAAGACGCTTCACTACTACGATCGAATTGGCTTGTTGCGTCCTGAAGCGGTCGATCGTTCGACTGGCTATCGGCTCTACACTACCCGTCAGCTCGTTGAGCTGCATCGAATTCAATCGCTGAGGCAAGCGGGTTTGTCCATTGAGGAGATCACTGAGATTGCTCAGGGAGCCGACGTGCGGTTAGTTCTTGAGCATCGTCGTGAGGAAATCGATCGAGAGCTTCGCGAGCGAGAAGATCAACGTGCCCGTATTTCATTCATTTTGTCGAAAGAAAAGAAGGAGTTTTTTATGAGCTATCAGACAACCATCAAAGAAATCCCGAGTTGCATTGTTTACACAAAGCAGCTTACCGTTCCTGATTACAACGCATATTTTGAGGTTATTCCAGCAATTGGGCGTGCGGTTAAGGCAGCAAACCCCACACTTACCTGCGCTATTCCTGAGTATTGTTTTATCAGCTATCTTGACGAAGAATACAAAGAGAAAGACATCAACTTTGAGTACAACGAAGCGGTCACTGAATTCGGAGTCGATGTTGACGGAATATATTTTCGTGAAATTCCAGCAGTAACCGTAGCATCTGTCATGCATCGTGGCTCGTACGTTGATCTTCCGCAGGCGTATGCCTTCGCGATGGACTGGGTTGAGAAAAACGGCTATCGCATTGCGGATACTGCGCGCGAAAGCTATATTGATGGCGTCTGGAACTGCACCGATGAGGCCAACTGGCTGACGGAGATACAGATCCCCATTGAAAAGTAGTTTCGTTCTTGTAGTGTTCACCTTTCGGCGTCGTCACCTTTTTGGTTGGCGGCGCTTTGATTTTCTTTGGTAGAGTGCGCGGTAATATTGCAGCGTTTTGCCTGCTTTTCGCTTATGATGTATCCAACAGCTTAATGGCGCAAAAAGGGGAAGCGTATGAGCATTGAAGTAATTATCGTCATCGGCATATTCTTAGTTCTTGCTGTGCTGGTCGGTACGGGAAAAATCGGCTCGTCTGCGCGAAAAATCAATTCTGAAGCTCAAGAGGGAATAGTGACCGAAGAACAAGCCGAGAAGTATGGCGCCGTGGAAAAAGCGTACCTGCTTGGAGCCGATAGTCTCAATCAGGTGACGTTTGAGGTTCACTACAAAAAGGGCAAGAGCGCTGTCGAGAAGGTAAAAATGTACACGCCTCGCTACGATATGCTCAAAGAATGCGAACCGAAGCATACGAACCTTGTTGGGGGATGGGGCGACATCATTGAAATCACGTATGAAGATGGTCGCGTAGTCAAGTGCGATTGCTCCTACGTCAGCTTTGAAGCGGCACAGTTGCGCGAAGAGATGGCGAAGCAAAGCTCTCCCGTGAAGTAAATCTTGGATATCGCAGTGCAGGTTGAACTCGCTCTTGCATGCTGTAATAAATAAGTGTATAAATTTATTACAATCGGAAAGAGGTCCTTATGCATAGCGCTGCCACGGCTTTACCAATCATTCGACCCATTAGCGATCTTCGCACGAAGCTTAACGATGTTGAGATCGAGGCAAAAGAGACGGGCGAGCCTATTATTATGACCAAAAATGGGGTCGCATCTCTCATAGTTATCGATAGTGCAGCATATGAGCGCCGCTTACAAGATGATCGCGTGTATCTCAAGCTTCGCGAGGCCGAGATTGAGGCTCAGTACTCATCGGAAACATATACGCTTGACCAAGTAAAGAACAGGGTTGACCAGATCCTTGAAACGGCAAGACGCATTCATGCGGACCGTTGAGGTCAGAGCTCGGGCATTGGTTGATATTGAAGGAGCGGCTACCTATATTTCGGTGGTTTTTGACTCACCAAATGCAGCCGAGCACACAATGGATGCGATCATCGCTTCCATCAAGCAGGCAGCAGAGCTTCCTGAGTTGGGACGCATTTTCATATGCAAAGGTTTAGCGACGTCTTATCGACGTGTTCTGTCTGGAAAATACTGGATTTTCTACACCTTCACTGACGAGACTTTGACGGTCTGGCGTATTGTTCATGTGACCCAGGATGTTGATCGATATGGATTTGATTCGTTTGAATAAAGATACCGTAAGAAGAAGTATCCATAGGTGAATAGAGAGGACTCGTGGTGATTTCAATACCGCGGGTGATTAAGAATCTAGCTCGTTGGTAGCGAGCAGCAAGCCATGGTTCCCTTGGGTATTTTCGCTCCTGGCACGGAGGCTTGCGCGTAACGCGGCCTCCGTGCCAGTGCTTTTATATCGAGAATTTTTACTCCCAAGGTGTTTCTGCTGCTGCATTGCGGCCAGCAATACGGCCGAATGTGTAGCATGATGCGACCGATGCGCCGCTGCCGCAATATCCGCATCCGAGAATGTCGCTCGCATTACGACCTGCGGAATACAAACCGGGGATTGGTGTGTCGTCTATCGCGGCTAGTACTTGCGATTCGGTGTTGATCTTCAGACCGCCGTATGTGAACAGACCACTCATTGTATTTGCCGAAAGAGCATAGTACGGGGGAGTACTGATGGAGCGAATGTAGTCTGGGCGCTTGTTCCATACGGGATCCTGCTTCTGAGCTGCAAATTCGTTGTAGTACGCAACTGTGTTTTCAAGCGCACCGCTTGGCGTTCCGAGTATTTGGGCTATCTCTCCGATACTCTCGCCTTTAGCAAGGATGTCTTCGGGCTTCGGTTCTTTGATTGCGACCATTTGCTCATAGGTTTCGGAATCGAAAATCATATAGGACGTGGCGTAATCGCGATAGTAATACGGGTTTCGCATGACTTGAGCGTAATAGGACCCCGCGTAATGATCCTCGCCGATAAACCTGACGCCGCGCTGGCTGACAAGAATACCAAAGCACAAAGGCCCTCCGACAACGCTGTCGCGTGCCATCCAAGTAGTAGCGGGAGAGAACTGGCCATATGCGAAATTCATGTGCCTTGTTCCCGCTCCGATGCCTTGACCCATGCGGATTCCATCACCTGTGTCACCAGGTGTGCCAATAACGAAACCTCCTTCGGCGTAAGGTATGTATTGGTGGACCATGTCTTCGTTCATGGCGAAGCCACCTGATGAGAGGACTACGCCCTTGCGGGCTTTGATGTAGTAGGGGGCATTTTCCTTTTTAGTGACTACGCCGACAACTCGACCAGTCTCGGGGTGGACAACGAGTTTTTCTGCTGGACTTTTATACAGAATCTCAGGGCTAAAGTTCTCGACAGCTTTTTGTAGGGGAACAAAAAATCCTGATCCGTTCTTCGAGCCAGTTAATGCTCCTTCAAGATTTTCCTCAAGGCCATCAACCCAGTGACTGTGAGGAATGGCGGTGCAGGCTTCAACGTAGTCGAGGTTGAATTCGTCGCCCGTACAACTCAGGCCAGCCTTGTAGTTCTCTTCCGCAGGCCACGGTGGGTTGTAGCCCCCCTTGAATTCAACGCCAAGAGTGTCGACAAGCCACTTGTGAAGGTCGAGCGAATTGTCAGCCAATACGCGACAGTGTTCTTCGCTTACGCCAGGACCCGTTGCGGTGACAAGGTAGTTGTAATAATTCTCAACAGTCTCTTCAAACCCAGCTGCTTTTTGAGTTGGCGTGCCGCCGCCGAGAAAGATGAGACCGCCACATATTTTGGTTGAGCCACCCGCTTTATCCTGTTTCTCTAGAATTGTCACGGAATCGCCAGCGTTGAGGGCCTCCCAAGCGGCAGCTGCTCCAGCACCGCCAAAGCCCACAATGACAACATCGCTTTCGCTGTCCCATTTTTCAGGCATGCCGACGGATTGGATTGGCTCAGCTTTCTCCTGCGGGGTGCATGCAGAAAGGGCAACTCCCCCGAGCGCAATTCCGCCAATGAGTGCACTTCCCTTTAAAAAGTTCCGTCGTGATAACCTCGATGAT
>JAVWLC010000240.1:0-212 GCA_036638175.1 Raoultibacter sp.
TTGCAATCTCACCTTGTCTGTTCAGCTCAAAATGCTTGATGGAGAAATGCGTGATCATGATTACCGAAATGATTATCGCGGCAATGGCGGAGAAAAGTGCGAGACCGATTACGATATCTGGTCTGTTCTGCATGAGGGGAGTCGTGATTATCCGAATTGGTATCCATCCGAGGAGTGGACCAAAAAAGATGATATACATAGGATCGATCTTG
>JAVWLC010000240.1:222-4199 GCA_036638175.1 Raoultibacter sp.
CGTGTACCTGTCGATCTCACACCAAGTGCATTCACATTGTAGGCAAGCAACCATGATGCAACGAAAACGCCTTGGGTAGCCGAGCGAAGGGATGGTTCGCTCGAAAACACGAGTACGAGAGCGAAGATGATAATTGAAGCTGTACAGTATCCAATAATGCGAATGTTGGAGCCTGGTAGACGTTTAGCGAATACGCACGCAAGAAGAATCGCTCCGATGCAGGGGGCAATAAATAAGGCGTTGACGGCAGCGACTTCCGTACTCTGCTTGAATGCATCAAGTCCCACAATGCAACCAACCAGCATGCCATACAGTAACGAAAACGACTGCGGCAAGGCAATAAACGCTTCGTGCTTCTCGCGGGGGTTTTTGGTGAGGCGTTTTGCCGTTAGTCCAATAATGATGGCAATGACAAGTTCGATGCCAAAAAGAGCACCAAGCAATGCTTCGCCATGTACATTTATTAGTAGCAAAAATGCAATTCCGCAAGCCGATGTCGTAACGAGAAGCTGTGCGGCTCGATTCATTGGAGAGCTGGTTCTAAAGTAATCGATTCCAAAAACAAGGAAGAACCATTGTGCAGCATTGTATGCAGTGGAGCCGATAGCCATTTGAAGTGATTGATCTGTTTCCCAGAGCGGAGGTCCTACCATAAGGCCAATGCCGATCATCGAAAGGATGCCAAATCCAATGGCGAGCTTGACGTTGAAGAGGCTCGAAAACAATCTGCGTAAGACAGGAATTACTACGAAGAAGCAGAGCGCCAGAATTAAGGAGGCAACCATTGGGGGGATTGCGATTGAGGTGCTGGCGCTTGGAAAGTTGATTGATATAGCAAAGATAGCAAAGCCAACTCCCCATCTCAGCCCTATACCAATTGGGACAACCCATGTGTCCCAAATAGAGAGAGTGGTTTTTATATCAGGATTCGGTGTCATGTGGTTGGCGGCTCCTCGCAGTGAATTCCGATTCGGCTCATTGTAGATGATTGCAGCTAAATACTAGCGGCGAACAGCCAGTTTGATAGATTACGACATTTTGGATTATTCCCATTTCGCCCCTTAGCAACTAGTCTTCACTTCGCTTGCCGTACGTGCTGAAAGGTATAAGACGGTGAAATATACTAGAGAGAAGGGATGTTGTATGGGGAATATCGTATCGAGGCGTGACTTTATGAGAGGTGCCGCTTCTGCTGGTGCAATGTTTGCTGTTGGTGGAATGGTTGCGGGATGCGCTGCAGCGCCTGAACCAAAAGGTACCTTAAGCGAGGTATCTTGGGATAAAGAGGTCGATGCGGTTGTTATTGGATCTGGTACGGGTCTTTATACTGCATTGAAGTTGCATGATCTTGGAAATGAAGTTCTGGTACTTGAGAAATCAGATATGCCTGGCGGCTCAACGGCTATTTCGGGATCAGTGGTATGGGCGGTCAATAATGCGCTCATGCAGAAAGAAGGCATTGCTGATTCGCGGGAAGAGGGACTCGAATACATCAAAATTGGTTCTGGTGATACGTATGCGCCTGAGCTTGCCGAAGTTTTTGTCGACACGATTAATGAAACATGTGATGAGATCTCGCGTTTGGCGGGCGTCGAATGGATGATAGCCAAGGGTAGAATGGATTACCGCTCAGAGCTTCCAGGCGGCAAAGGTCCTGGCCGCGCCATCCACCCCGTTCTTGAAAAAGAGGGCGGATCATCAGCGGGTCTTCTTGGAACTGCGCTCATAGCTGCAGTTGAAGCGGCTGGGATAGAAATGATGCTTTCGACGCCTGCGACGCGTCTTGTTACTCGCATGCAGCCTGACGGTAGCATCGAAGTTATTGGTGTTACTGCGCAAGCGAAATCAGGAGCCATCAACATTCGCGCAAGGAAAGGCATTGTGCTTGCTGCGGGCGGATTTGATTGGAACGAAGCAATGCTTACTCACTACGTGCGCGGCCCCGTGTATGGTTCTTGGGGTGTGCCGCAAGCGACGGGTGAGGGGCAGAAAATGGCGATGGCAATAGGTGCTGACATGCAACTTATGACGGGCGCCTGGTGGTCTCCTGGTCACAAGGTTGACTTCGAAAAGGCACGCAAGGATCAGGTTCCTGGCTCAGCCGCCGCAATCAATGATTGTATTCGTCGTGGTTCTATATGCGTGAACAAGTCTGGTAAGCGTTTCATGAATGAGGCGAGCGACTATGACTCGCTCGGTCGCGTGTTCTGCTCGCGAGACTGTGGTCCTGAAGTGCGTGGATGGACTCATCTTCCCGCATATTTGATCTGCGATGCTACAACGGTTGCCAAATATCCTATGGGTAAAGGTGCAAAACCCGGTGAACCTGGCGCAGTGTATACTCACTACGATTCAATCGAGGCACTGGCTGTGGGCATTGGCATTGATCCTGCGGCGCTAAAGAAAACCGTTGATGAATTCAATGCAAATGCCCAAGAAGGAATTGATCCCGAATTTGGCCGTGGGCAAGATGAGTTCGGCCAAGAGTATTTGAGAGTAGATTTCGATTTCGAAGGGGCAAAACGAACACTGGCTCCGCTTGAAACTCCGCCGTTTTATGCTTCTGAGATAGTGCCAGTTGTCTTAGGCACGATGGGTGGAGTCCACGTTGATGCCAAGGCGCAGGCCCAGCATGTTGATGGCAGTGCGATCGGTCGTTTGTACGCTCAGGGCAACAATGCTGGTGTTGGTGTTGGCGGAGAGTTCTACGCTGGCGCTGGAGCAACAATAGCTCCTGGGCTTGCTTTTGGCGGCATCGCAGCAAAAGAGATTGCAGCGCTTGAAGCTTGGGTGTAGGGGCAATGCTGGAAGCGACAGGATGATGCGAGGATTAGCAAAGTGTTCGATGATTGAGTCTTCGTAGAGTTTTGTTGCCTAGGATTATGGTGAATTCCCTTAACCAAAAGAGTCGATATCCAACATGGGTTTCGACTCTTTTGGCAAGTACATGTTTGGAATGATGATTGTATGTTAGGCAACTTGCTGCAGATGAGACCTTAAAGGTATGTGCTTACGGCGTACTGAGATGGTCTGAGTTTTCTGATTGGTGGTGTTGCAAGGTGGGGTTCTTGTTTATCTTTCAAGTAACAGGGGGTCCGAATTAGATAAACACAGGATACAGTGTATTTAATGGAGCCGACTAGGCTGCTATACTCGAATGCGTCTATAAGTAAAAAGGTCAGCATATCTGACTTTGACAAAATCATTCGGGACGGAACGCCACCATGGTGCATCACAATCATCTATACAAGACTCTTTTTAGGACACTCAGTGTGTTTGTAGCACTTTGCTTAGTTTTAGGTCTAGCTCCTGCTATCGCTCTTGGCGATACTGCCGTAAACGTAAAGGTAGAAGCACCTGCACAAGTTAATAAAACAATTGAACTTGATTCTGAGGATAAGGCATCAGCTCCCGACATCGCCGATAGCAGTGCATCGAGTGATGCAATCAATCCTGAGGCTACTCCCGATCAAATCAAATCCGAAGTAACACTGAGTAGTGACGCTACACCCAAGCCCTCCCAAATCACCACTGACGTCACGCTTGGCACCACCCCTGATACCCAAGCAGAAGCACTCCTGCAAGATGGTCTTATCTATCTGGTTGACCACGAGTTACAAACTGCAACACTTACCGGCTGGTACGGCAATGCTCCTACAGGAGATCTTTCAGTCCCCTCACAAGTTACCGACGGCAAAACCATTTTTAAGGTGCAATTCGCTGGGGGGGGGACTTTTTAGGCCTAAATTCGAGTGAGCTCCAAAATCCAGAAACCTCTCAGTCCTCCGAAAAAAATTCAACCACCAAAACCCCTGACACTCCCATCTTCAAAGACTGTCCCAGCCTAACCTCAGTAACCTTACCCTCAACGCTTAAAGCGATCGGAACGACTGCCTTTGAGCAGTGTCCATCACTTGCATCCATCCACGTATCTCCTCAAAACACAACATACGCCTCCTATGAAGGTATCCTCTATT
>JAVWLC010000241.1:0-4190 GCA_036638175.1 Raoultibacter sp.
CCATCCGAAAACGAGTATTTCTCCCGACTACACGAGGTAAACAATCTTGATCTTAGAGAGAGTCTGATCCTCCTGAACCAAGTCTTGGAGCAAAAGACCAACAAGTTCAGAAACCTTAAACTCCGCTATCTGTTCATTGACGAGTTTCAAGATACTGACGATATACAGATCGAAGTTCTTCAGATGCTGCAGAAAGCGATTAATGCGCATTGCTGTTTTTTTGTGGTTGGCGATCTCAAGCAGAGCATTTATCGTTTCCGAGGCGCGAAGCTCAGTGCATTTAAACAGTTGAAGGGAAGCTGCATTTATGATTGGAAGCATTGCCACCTTAACATCAACTATCGCACTGATGGGCGGTTGCTTGATCTGTTCCATGAGATTTTTTCGTCGATGGGAGCGCAGCATTATCTCCCATACTCAGCTCCATTGGACCGCTTAAAGAGTAGAATTAACACTGGCATTCAAGAAGAGCATTTGCTAGGCTCCGTACCTTGTCATGGCAACGATGAGGAAACCTTCTTTGACACCTTCGTCAACATCCTCATTGCTCAGAAAAAAATACTGACCGAGTTCATGGAAAAGAGCGAGCAGGGCGGCAAGATGCTTAACGAAAGCGATCGCACCATTGCCATACTGGTACGCAACAACTGGCAAGTCGATAAGCTGATCGAAGCAGCCAAAAAAAGGGGGTTGCAGATCGACACCAAAACTGGCGGTGATTTGTTTCAGCTCCCGTCTACCGTAGACCTCTATAAGCTGGTTTCTGCTCTTGTTAATAGCTCCAATCACCTGAACTTGGTTTCTCTCATTGAGTCTAACTACACCGATCTCCACTTGGACTATCATCTTTACCATGGGCGCAGCTCAGAAGAGATTCTGCATGACCTCAATCGGATTCTCGACGAGTTCTTTGAACTGCGTATGGGCATAAACTGGCGACAAATCAAGGCCATGACTTATGCCGAGCCCGTCCTGTCGGTCTTGAAGCAAATCTACGATGCTCTGCAGCCTTGGAAAAACCATAGTAAATCCAATCGTGAGCAACGTCATTATATGGCTAATTATGATTACTTGCTGGAGCGCATTATTACCTATACGAGAGTAGACTCGCTGACTCTTAGCCAAATTGTTGAGTATCTCCGCATTAACATTGTCACCAGACAAAATCAGCGATCAAGAGGCGATGACACTGACGATGGAGAAATTCGAATGATCTGTACAACGGTCCATAAATCTAAAGGTCTGGAATATGGTACGGTTATCTTGCCATATACCGATGAAGAAATCGATAATCCCCGTAAGATCAAGATAGACGCTAACTATCTGCAGTCCAATCTCTCGTATACGGTTTTGTTTGAGAACAAGATCCGAGAAACCAACTCTAACTATGATTTCTCAGAGGAAATCGACGAGCAAATCGCGGAAGAATCGCGCATTCTGTACGTTGCTCTGACCCGTGCCATCCATAACTGCGTGTGGATCAAAAACCTCGATAGCCAACCTAGAGTTGGCTGGAGTACACTACTGGAGGCTTAAGCTATGTCGATCGTAATTTATTCGTACAGCGACCCTTATCACCTCCTGAATGAACCGTACTGGGAGGAGATTAAGTCCTGCCCATACTTCTGTGCTTCCCAGACCCTTGTCAACGGTCTCAAGGCGATCTATGGCAGCGATTTTATGCAAGGCAGAGTCGCTACGGTCCAGAATCTGATCGAAGCCGTCTATCCAAGCTGGGAAAGCACAGCTTCCATGGTTCGGCAGCACGCTGCGCTTGATCAAATCATAACGCATGGCATTGATCAGATGTTCGACCCTAAAACGCAGCAGAATCTTCTAGGAGCGTTTAAATTCAACAGGGAAGAGGTTTTTAGGAGTATCCGAGTGCTATTTGAGCTAAATGTTAATCCCAAAGAAATCCTCTTTGAAAAGCTTACACCCGAACAAAAGCTCATCGTCAAAATCTATCAGACTATTCTCAATTCGAAGCACCTTCGCGACTTTACCATCGGAGACGTGCTTCCCGAAGCTCGGGTAGATGCCGTTCTCGACGCTGCCATGCTCCACGCTAGCGACAGCTGCAACGTCAGTGCCATCTCCAAAGGCCATGTGGTCATTCACGGCATCCATCAGTTCACCCCAATCATGCTTCGCAGTATTGAGCAACTCAGTCAGTACAAAAAAGTTATTCTCTTGTTCAACTATCAGTCGCAGTATGCTGCAGTATATCAAACTTGGATTGACATCTATACAGCCTTTGATTCCCCGATTCATTCATTTGCCACACCAGAGTTTTTACCCACCCCAGAGCACAAGCAGAGTTACCAGGGCAATCTACTGGCTGATTCGCTCGGACGTATGATGAGCGGACAGCTACAAGGGATTAAGCGCCAAGACCATGCTGAAATTCTGGAATTCGATAACGTCACGGAGTTTGCAAGCTTCGTCGCTACACTCTATTCCGAGGCAGCAAAGACGGATACGCAAAACCCTCTATATGCTATGCGCGAGCAGATCTATTCTGCCGATAGCTCGGTGAATAACATTCTCAAAATGTATTTCCCAGAGCAGTTTAGCGAGCGTCAGTTTCTCAATTACCCCCTAGGTCACTTCTTTATCGCTATTGCGAACATGTGGAGCTCGCAACTCAACAAGCTCTATATCCGCGACCCAAACGATATCCGCGAATGCTTTGGAGCGGGTATCCTTCCAGAAGAAGCACCAGGCGAGCTTGTCTCTATTTATGGCAAAGTCTCAGCTTTGTTTGAAGGCTGTACTGATATCGACGAGATGCTCTCTAGACTCAAGAAAGTACAGCGAACCAGAAAGGCACTGACCGACCCAGCAGATGCCAATCATGTTAGGCATATATCTTACTACAACGTTGATGTAAAAGCTCTCGAAAAGCTCAGGAAAGCACTTTCCGATCTTGACGAACTCGCCACCTACTTCTATGCAGATTTTGAAGAGAAGGCACATAACTTCTGTGAATTTTATCAAAAGCTCCGAGCCTATATCCAAGACCAAACAGTCGATGTGGACAAACTTGGCCAAGAGTATGCGGATATCCTACGTCGGGTCTTAGAGCGGCTGGAGGAGGTGGAGTCTATTGACGCTTCGGCTTCGTTTGAGTGTCTTAAGGCCACCATGAACATTTACTTGATGCAGGAAACCAAACCTGGGAAGGGTGCAAACTGGATCGTCAGGGATTTTGAGCAGATCGACGGTGATATTTTACGGAGCCAAAGCCGCCCAGATGCTGCCACTTACCATTTTGCCTGCCTTTCTGACGAGGATATTAACGCCGTTACGCGTAGTGAGTTTACTTGGCCGCTCGATGCCGACTTCTTCGAAGTGGCCCAAGAACCAGTCGATTGGAAGTACCAAGTCTATGTGAAGAGCCAGAAAGAATATAAGTATTTTAAGAGATATGCCTTGCTTTATGGTTTGGAGTTCAACCGAGCCAGGTTTAGGCTGAGCTACGTTAAGCGTAACGGCGAGCAAGATGCGACGCTGTATTCTCTTCTCAAGCTTCTAGGCTTTAAGGTCGTCCCTTATAAATCCTACCGTAAAAGCGAGGCGGTACCAGATTGCTCACATATTAAGGTTATGGGTAGTGCTAGTGGCACCTTTACGGAGTTTGATTATAATCGTTATCGCATCTGCCGTTATCGCTTTCTCAACGAATCGCTTCTTGAAGGCGATACTGTCTATAAAGATCCCTTCCTGCTGGGAAAGTACCTGGAAGCCTGGTTGGAGAATATTGTAAAGGCCGAGCTTGAAGGGATGCCGATTAGCGAGGTAATCCTGCTCAGTAAGCTTAACGAGGCTTTCGATGAAATCAAGCGCCATTTTGCCTTTGTCCAGAACATGAATCGCATGGATATGATTAGCGCAGTACGCAACCGCCTAACCAGTGGTAAAAACAAGACGCTCCCTAAACTCACTCCCGAACAGCGTCGTAGCATGACGCTTCGAGAGTTGTTCATCCATCAGATGTTGACTGACTCCAAAACCCACAGGAGTAATGTGCTGGCAGATAAATTTACCCTGGTTTCGGTCGACACCGTATTAGAAAAGCTCGCCGATGATCAATTGACTGGCGCGGTTTATGATAAACAAACCGATATCTGGTGCCAGTATTGCTCTAACCGAGAGCTCTGCGCCGCAAGCTATTCTCTTGAGGCGCT
>JAVWLC010000242.1:0-4181 GCA_036638175.1 Raoultibacter sp.
AATCAGGCAAAGCAAACCTGCATTGAAAACCTGCACTAGAGATTACAAGCTCCCACCATTAGTCGTTTAGATTACCAATCAAACATGGTCTACCTATCGAAATGTAGTTAATAGCTGGATAACTAAAGAAATAATTAAGCGAATACATATTGCGACCATCATATATTTCAGCTGTTTTCATTTGATTTATATATTCTTCTTGATTAATGGATGCTATCTCTTCCCATTCGGTCAGAAGAAACGCCATATCAGCCCCTTTGAGCGCCTCTAAGGCCGATGAGGCGTATGAAATCTGCTCACTTTGAGGATGGACCTTATTAAAGGCTTCCATAGCGCAGGGATCATACGCGACAACCACCGATCCTTCTGCGAGTAAGCTTTCGACAACATCCAATGAAGGAGCATCTCTCAGATCATCAGTTTGCGGTTTGAATGACAGCCCAAGAACTGCAACGTGCTTGCCCTGTAAAGAACCATGGCGCTCTCGAGCTTTAGAAAGCAAGACCAGTTTTTGCGTTTTATTGACTTCGATCGCTGCCTTCACCGTCTTGATCTCTCGTCCGTGTGAAGTACTAAGCCAATGAAGCGCTTTTGTGTCTTTCGGAAAGCATGATCCTCCATAGCCAATGCCTGCTTGCAAGAAGGCAGATCCAATCCGGGGGTCAGCACCCATCCCTTGCGCAACGCGCTGAACATCTGCGCCCACAACATCACACAGGTTTGCAATCTCGTTGATATACGATATCTTGAGAGCCAGAAAATCATTGCTTGCGTATTTGACCATTTCAGAGCTTTGTATATCCATAATGAGTATTGGTGCTTCAAAGGATTCGTACAGCTCTTTCATAGTTTCAGCAGCAGCATCACTTGCTACCCCAACAACAACTCTTGAGGGATGCATCATGTCGCGAAGTGCAGTTCCTTGCGAGAGGAATTCAGGATTGGAAATGATTTCCATATGCTTGCCTGATGCGGCAAGCTTTTCATCAAATAATGCTTGGATTTTAGCATTGGTGCCTGGGGGTACGGTTGATTTCACCACGACAAATCGAACGGCACTTCCATAAGCGATAATCTGCTCGCATGCACTTTCAACATAGGAGAGATCCGCATTTCCATCAGCCATTTCTGGAGTAGGAACAGCAATAAAGACAATCTCGGCAGATTGGTATGCCTTCTCTGGATCAGAAGTGAATACCAGGTTCTCACGTGACGCCCGCAACAGGTCCTCAAGACCTGGTTCAAACAAGGGTGAAACACCCGCATTCAAAAGATCGATTTTGCTTTGATCGATATCCATACCGATAACGGTATGTCCTTTGGCTGCAAAGGCAACGGTAGCAACCAAGCCAACATATCCTGTCCCGCATACAGCGATATCCATTACAAATCTCCCACTTCTTAAAACAATGATCTCTTACTGATCATTGTTGTAGTCATACGTCTACATTCAGATTGATAATTGCCTGATTCTAGCACGAAGGTCATCTCTGAGATCACAATTCAAAGGGCACACATAGGTCTTTGTACCTAATCCCAATAAAACCCAAATCGCTCGATATCTTCTTCGGTTAGCCGTGAACCGATCTGCACCTCAATAACATGCAAATCAGTGAGCGCACGAATTGCATGGAGTTGATTGTGAGAGATACTGATCGACTCTCCCTTTTCAATCGTGTGAACAACGCCATCAAGCGCAATTTCTCCCTGCCCATCAGCAATGGTCCAAATTTCATCGCGCAACAGATGTCGTTGATAGCTTATTTGACTTCCCTGCTTGATGTGCAGATGCTTGGTTAGAGACTTCGAGCCATCCTGATATGAAGCGTGGTCCAAAACCCGATAGTCTCCCCAATTGCGAGTCTCATACATGGCACGTCCCTCGGACGCCCGCTCAACAAGCGGTTTCATTGCCGCGCTCGCTTCCTTGCTCGAAACCAAGATCCCATCAGGAGTTGCAACGATAACCGCATCTTCAACACCAAGCGCAACCAAAGGAATATTGAGCTCATTAACAATATAGGTACCGTCAACGTTTGAGCTGGTTATTCTGCCTGCTTCGGTCTCTTGCATTTCTTCGGTTAACGCTGACCATGTACCGAGGTCTTTCCATGCGCCTTCATACCGAATCACGCCAACCGACTGTGCCTTTTCCACAACAGCATAGTCAAAGCTTGTCTGAGGCAAGTCATCATAGCGCTCACAGAGTGCCTCGTAATTATTTGCATCCGTAAAGGCCGCAGTAACGCTGCGAAGATAGCCAAGACGAAATGCGAACACTCCACAATTCCAAAGCGCTCCTCGCCTCAGCAGTTCCTCAGCTTCATCAAGCGAAGGCTTTTCCTTGAAAGACGCAACCGACCAAACATCGCCGTTTTGGTCTTCGCTCGGGACAATATATCCAAACTTGGAAGAAGGGTGCGTTGGTTTAACGCCCAATAAAACCATGTCAGAATCAAGCTGCTTCATAGCCTCATCGAGATGCTGAACCAATTCGAAATACTGATCATCAACGTATGAGTCAATCGGCATGACAATAACGGTTTCTTCATCATCGCACGCACGCACCGAGTGAAGATAGGTAGCCGCAAGCATGATTGCGGGCGCTGTATCCCGGCGATGAGGCTCGACGACGATATCGTAGTCTCCTTCTACCTGTGCTTGGATGGACGAAACCTGTGAAGCGCTGGTAGCTATTGTAATGGCAGCCTCAGGACAAACGCGTCGTATCTGCGACACCGTTCGTTGCACCATAGACTGCGGCTTTCCTTCGGCATCTCGAAGCACCTTGAGAAACTGCTTCGCTCGTGCTTCGTTAGAGAGCGGCCACAGCCGCATACCCGAACCTCCTGAAAGCAAAACAATCTGGCTCATACCGGGCTACCGTCCAACATAGGTTTTTATTTTTTGTTTCACCTGATCAAACAATGGTGCTTCAGGGGACGTTTGCGACTCTCCGCGTTCTTTGATAAGTCGCTTGAGCTTCACCTCAGTTTCAGGGTATCGCTCAAATAAGCACTGGAGAATTGCATCATTTCGTCCATTTTCAAGATTCTCTAAGTAAAGACCTGATTCTTGCGTGTCAGGAATATACGTAAGACCTGGATTTACCCAGGTATTTACAACGGGAATATTGAGCCTCAATTCGTGAACCATCAACCAGAGATCATCAGCCATAACTGATGTGTCACGAACCGCTGTTTCGTTGAATACCTCGGCATCAAAGACGTTAGGTGGATACAATACGCCGCCGACTCCTGTTGCAATCATGTCAAAGCGAGGAGCATCAAAGTTCTCACATTGCTCGAAGCGCCATGATTTATAGGGCGCAAGCTCTCCTGATTCTTTACCCGTAACAATATGCGTGCGATTTGCAATAACTGCATGTGGATGTCGGTAATGCATCTCAAGTAAATGCTGTATCAATGACGGAGGATAAATAATGTCATCATCGATAGTGATGACAATGTCATCTGGATGTTGTTGCAGTGCCCAAAAATACTTATTGTGAGGTTTGAGGCTCTTCTCGCACCACTTAACAACAAGGCCCGCTTCCACCAGATCGCGTAAGCACTCAAGCGACTCAGCGGTCTCACCTTCAAACTCATCTTCAGCAAGCCACAGTTCAACAGCATCAGGAACGACGGTCTGACGGAAGAGGGGCTTAAGCGTTTGAGCTGCTGCTTCAAGCCGCGCTGGGTATGTCGTAAGCGAAACTGCTATATTCGGAAGTGCCATGGATACCTATCCTTTTGGTCTATACCAACACTCATCGCATCGGATCAGTTGTATTGCGGCATATCGTAATGCAAGCCAATGTTGTAAGGCGTAATTCCATACTCGCTGTAGCATTCATTCATGATTCGGGCGATGCTCCCATGCCACGTAATTCCCGTTGCATATTGGTGCCATGGATTACCGGAAGCTATTGCGCCTTTTATATCCCATTTCATCTTGTAGAGCGTATTTTGAGGTCCTGAAACCGTAGCTGAGCTAACCGTCGGAACCACGTAATTGGTTCGTATCCAATCAGCAGCACCCATGATGGCTTTTTCAGGCGTTGTCCACCCATGCAATTTTGCCTTAGCCGCTCCGCCATTATAAGGATCAATGTCATAGGCACCAATTCCGTAGAAGTTTAGATAACCCTCATACCCCTCAACAAGCCCCTGCGCGAGGGT
>JAVWLC010000243.1:0-1940 GCA_036638175.1 Raoultibacter sp.
TTTCCGCATCACTCGGATAGTTGAGGCTTGCGCCTTTAGGATCGGCGCCACCTCTTGGCCAGAGAGTTCGCTTTGGATGATTGTTGCGCAAAACGATTTTGCGGATTGGCTACCGCAACGGTTGCCGAGAGCCAATAAAGCTTCAACGCGAGGCTTTTGCAAGCTGATGTCGCGACGAAAGTTTCTAAACTCCGTTGCGATGACGCCCGGATATGTATCTGCGTAATCTGCCATAGCGTCTTCGATGCTTTTTCCAGCTTCGACACCGATCCTTAATGAGTCGATTGCTCCGGGGAGCTGTTGTTCGACTTTTGCGATACGTCTTTTGACTCGACTGCTGAGCCACGCATCAGGTAGCAGCAATCCAAAAGCGACGATGATGCTCAAGACGAGTGCACCAAACATGATATTCGGAGTTAGTGCACCGATCGCCGCTCCAAGGATGGCGCATGCGAGCACAAAGAATGTCTTCGATGCTGCCCATGCACCTGCTGGCATTCTTAGTCCCGCTTGTGCCAAGGTTTCCTTTGTACCCGGTTTATCAGTGCCCGGCGTAATATTGCGTACATCGACCTTGGTCGGGCTTTTAAGATATCTTTTCTGTAGTGTATAAGCTACTGCTATTGCGGTAAACGTAGCGAGTACAAGTGTTCCTGCTATGCGAATCAATTCCATGTCTTGCCTCCTATCTACTTGTTATCCATGCGGCCTATGTTTAAGCCTAGGCCAATACCTAATAGTTCGAATAGTATGAGTCCGAGAAGGCAGCAGATGCCGAATGGACTATCTACGTAGAACTGCAAGAGCTCTGGCTGTGCTATCTGTACAATAAAGGCTGCGACAAAGGGAAATGCTGCGAGCATTTTCATCTGCATTTTGTTGTCAGCTGTAATGGCTTCAACGTGACTCTTGAGCGCGAGATCGCTGCGGATCGTCTCGGATAGTTGCTCGAATTCTTGCGATAGATCACCCCCATCATCGTATTGAACTTTGAGCTGGTACGCGACGAGCTTGAGCGCTTCGGAGTCCATGCGATTTGCGAGACTGGCGATGCAGTCGTGGAGCGCTTTGTCTGCATGCTGCTCTTTCTCGACACGGTACCACTCATGTTTGAGCGGGGGTGGCATAAAGCGGCTCGCCATTGCAAGCGCGTCTGACGGGGACATATTCGTACGGAGATTGGCGGACGCATTGGGCAGCATGTCTGCAAGCTGTTCCTCGAATAGAGCCCTGCGTTTCTTCGTAGTTGATTTTGTGCTTGCCGCTACAACAACAGGCGGGACAAGTGCGACCACGACCGCAATCGGGATGGCTGCCCCTATCGCGGTCAAGACAATGATGATGGCGACAGATAGTAAAGCGCATTTCGTTATGGTAGCTACACCGTCAGATTTGCCCGCTTTCGAGAAGACAACGCCGAATCGATAGTCGAGATAGTCTCTGACAAACGGTTTGTGATAGTAATCCAGGGCAGCGACGATGATCGCAAGGGCGCAGAAGACCAAAGCGAACAACAATGCTATCGCGACCCCGCTCATAGCTTTCCTCCGCTACCGATCCAAGAGAGATCTACTTCGATACCGTTTTTATCGAATTCACCGATAAAGCTTGGCGCTACGCCAGTCGTTTCGAACCATCCCTCGGCACCATTGGCTCCATATCCAGTGTGCTCGAAGCGGAATATCGGTGTCAGGGAAAAAGATCGGCCATCTGCGCTGATGCCATCTACCTGCGAAATTTCCGAGATGACACGTCGGCCACGCAGGTAGTCCATATGGACGATGAGCTCGAATGCGGATGCGATCTGATAGCGCACATTATCAGCATCGATGCGCTCTGAGGTGCGCATGCAAGCCGACAGGACGCGGTCCAGCGCGCCCGCGGCATCGTTGGAGTGTATTGTTGTCATGGACCCGTCGTGTCCGGTGTTCATGGCCGGT
>JAVWLC010000243.1:1950-4179 GCA_036638175.1 Raoultibacter sp.
ATAACGCGATCAGGTCTCATGCGTAGCGTACTCTTGACGAGCTCCTTGATTTCGACCGCACCCGCACCTTCGCGGTTCGGCGGTTTACTTTCAAGCGGCACGACATGCAGGTGTCCGAGCTTCAGCTCGGCTGCATCCTCGATTGTTATGATACGTTCGTGTGCAGGGATAAAGCTCGTTGCGACGTTGAGCATGGTGGTTTTTCCCGAGTTATTTCGACCTGATACGAGGATGTTGCGCTTAGATTGGACGCTCGCCCGCAGAAATTCGAACATCTCAGGTGTTGCAGTTTCGCTGGCAAGCAAGTCCTCGGCTGATTTCATGTCGCGGAATTTACGAATTGTGATCACGGTACCAAGGATCGAGCACGGTGCTGTGATGATATGCACACGTGCCGGTGGATCTGTTAGACGTCCGTCTGCGATAGGGCTCGCTGCACTAATACTTCGCTTGATTGGAGAGAGAATTCTGTCAGCGATCGCTTTAACGTGTTCTTCGCTGCGCCAATGCATATCGACTTCCTCAAGCTCACCGTTTCGCTCAACGTATGATAGGTTTGCGCCATTGACCATGATTTCTGTTACCTCGGGATCGCGTAGATACGATTCGAGGGGGCCGAGTTTTAGGATATCGTCGATAAAGTCATTGATATAGCGTTTTTGCTCTGATTCGAGGATAACATCGGGATAGTCTTCGACGAGCTCGGTGACTATCTCACGTACCTTGTCCTCGCCAGGCATTTCATCCATGAGATTGATTGCATCGAGCAGCTCTTCATGTATAGCATTTCTGATGTCTACTGATCTATCTGAGTCATCTTCTTCGAAAAGATATTCATCTTCTTCGAATATATCTTCCTGTACATAGTCTTGATCCTGGCTAGTATTCATCTCACGCCTCCGTTCCCGCTGCACGGAGCACAAACCTAACGCTTCCATCCACCTGAGCTGCATGGATGGCGAGAGTCGTTTCTGGCGTAGTTTCGATCGTGACCGTGGCATACATTCCGTCGGTGGGGACGCCTGATACCGAACATCCCAGGGCGCCAATTTTCAACCCAGAGGCTACAAAGTAGGGTGCTTTGTCACCGAATTCATCGGTGTGATACGAGACGACATCAACGAGGTTTCCTTGCCTGAGTAATGAGTCCATGCCACTCTCGTTATCAACTGCAATCGTGACTGCTTCCATACCAGGGGTGATCGCAGCGGCAAGCGTTTTCTGTGAGCTAGGACTTGATATATCTGATTCACGGAGTTGCCCGTTTGCAGGTATAGCTACCGCAGCTTTGGCGCCTTGCAGCATTGCGGTATCCGTTACGGTCCCAGCTGGTACAAACTCTTCAGGGACTGACATGGTCGTAAAGAGTGATTCTTTCAATTCGGCCCCGCCGTCTATATTCTCATTTGCAACTAGGACCTCGATAGATTTGGTATCTTCATCGGTATCGGGCGCGATTGATGTAGATATCGTCCACGCAATCGCCGCTATTGCGATGAACGTCGAAAATGCGGATATGACTACAAGGGTTCGTCCTCGCTTATCTGCGGGATTCGCCGCTTTAGCGTCGCGCGCGCTTTTTGATGCGGGTTTCTTGGTGTTTGTACTGCGAGTACCAAAAGTTCCTTTCGATTCGGCAGTAGGCGCTGTCTTCGTAGTCTTTTTTGGAGCGGTTGTTTTTGGTGTAGTTGCCACGGGCTCTTGCTTGGTTGTTGTGGCAGCCTTCGGCGTACTACTCGATGATGCGCTCCGTGTTCCGCGCGTTGTCGGCTTGCTTGCAGCAGTGTTGCTTTTGGGTGGCTGGGTGTTTTTTTCCACAGGTCCCTCCTATTTCAGTTTGAGCTTTTCGATAAGTTCATTTGGGTATTTATCCATTGAAATCTGTTCGTAAATGATTGTGTTGCCTGACGTTGATGTGTAGCGACCGTTCGAGTTGCCCGTCGGACGCCATATTTTTCCATCAGAATATGCATGCGATACCGAGGCAAGCGTTGATGATACAGGCCAAGTGCTTGCTCCGAAATTTTTAGCAAAACCAGCGTCGTAAGTTCTCGTCAGCCGAATAGCGGTGCCATAGTATCGATCTGTATCGGGGCTAGCAGAAGAGGGGAGCGAGCTCTTTGGCAATTCGTAAAAATAGATCTCGATCCCGCCCTGGTAGCCGTTTTTTCTAATGGTATCGACCATGAGTTGAGACACGTCTCGACCTGGATTGTCTGAGAACTTCAC
>JAVWLC010000244.1:0-3714 GCA_036638175.1 Raoultibacter sp.
ATCCTGCAACTGATGAAACGTTGATGATTCTGCCAAAGCGTTGCTTCATCATGACCGCTCCCGCATACTTACAACAATTGAACGCGCCTTTAAGGTTTGTTGCGATCACATCATCGAAATCCTCTTCCGACATCCGAACCGCTAAACCATCGCGCGTAATGCCAGCATTATTGACAAGCACGTCAACACGACCAAGCGCTTCTTTGGTTTTCTCGATAAGCAGCTGGGCTTCAACAGAAACCGAAACATCAGCCTGAATCACACAGGTCTGTACGTCATAGGTATCACGCAAATATGCCGCAGTATCTTGCGCAGCCTGCATACTGCGCGCCGAAGAGTGATTCACGCACACGTTCATACCGCGGCGCGCCAGTTCACACGCAATTGCACGACCAATACCACGACTCGATCCCGTGACCACCGCCACGCGAGCAGGCGATTCTACACTTTCATGTTTACAGGGAGATTCATTCATCTCGTTCCTTCCAACGCGATACAAGTGTCTCAAAACTCGACGCATCAGCAACCAAACTACGAGTGAGGTTCTTATCGATACGCTTTACCAATCCCATAAGGACACCACCGAAGCCAACTTCTATAAATTCCGTTGCACCAGCCTCGGCGAGCATGAGCACGCTTTCATCAAATCGGACCGGCTCAACAAGATGACGAACTAGATGCTCACGCACATCCGCTCTCTCGAGCGGACGAGCGTCAACATTGCAGATCAAGGGAATATTTGCTGCAGAGCAATCAAGAGTCGAAAGATAGGTAGCGAATTCATCTGCAGCATCCTGCATGAGCGGACTGTGAAATGCTCCTGCGGTGGCAAGCAAAGCCGCACGCTTCTTCTGAGAAGCCCATGCTTCTTGGGCGCGCGCAATAGCGCCTTTCGTTCCGGAAATCACAATTTGGCCAGGACAATTATAGTTTGCAACGACCAAAACTTCACCCTCGGCGCACGTCGAACAAAGTTCAGATGCCTCGCGTGCATCAGCCCCCAAAAGAGCGCACATCGCACCTGGATGCTCAGCCGAAGCCCACTCCATGAGCTCGGCACGCTTTGCTGCAAGAGCAAACGTAGCTGGCATAGAAAGCATGCCCGAAGCGAACAGCGCACTAATTTGTCCAAGCGAAAACCCAAGCACAGCCGAAGGTTCAATGCCGCGTGTCGCAAGTGCATGTGACAGGCCAGTCGACAAGGCAGTAATTGCGGCTTGTGCGTTGCGCGTTTGCGCAAGTTCTTCAGGTGAGCTCTGGGCTACCAACTGAGCAACATCAAACCCAAAAGCCTCAGACGCGCACGAAAAGGCTTCCACCACTTCTGGGACAACCATCAAATCGATGCCCATGGCAGGCTTTTGTGAACCTTGACCAGAGAACATAAAGACAGGTTTTTGAGTATCAAGCGCAAGTTTCATTCGTACCGCCTTAGCGCATCCGTGCAGATGAGGCATTATACGCAGCCATTTCAGTAAGGCTTCGCGCACCAACCATGTCTGCTTCGGTCATAAGTTCTACGATCGCTTCGCGCGCTGTTTTTTTCTCGCGCACCAAACACGCAATTTGCCCAGCCATCAGAGAGCCCGCATCAACATCACCTTCAACGGCTTTGCGCAATGAACCTGCAAAAAGTGCTTCGAGCTCAGCAGGATCGGCCTCAGGATCAGCTTCAAGTCTACGTACCTGTCGCGCGAACGCATTCTTGAGGCCACGTACAGGATGTCCGCTTGAACGACCCGTGACAATGGTGTCTGAATCCTTCGCTTGGATAATGCGATCTTTATATGCATCCGAAATCGTACATTCCTCAACGGTCAAAAACCGAGTTCCCACCTGGATACCTTCGGCACCAAGCGCGAACGCTGCAGCCACACCGCGACCATCAGCAATACCGCCCGCCGCAAGAACAGGAATCGACACCGCATCGCACACAGCAGGAACGAGCGACATTGTGGTGAGCTCACCAATATGTCCTCCCGCTTCGCAGCCTTCTGCAATAACAGCATCGGCACCGCAACGCTCCATACGCGCAGCGAGTGCGCTTGACGCAACAACCGGAACAACCTTACATCCTGCTTCTTTCCACATTTCAATGTAGGTTGAAGGACTGCCCGCACCCGTTGTGATGACCTCAACCTTGAGATCGGCAAGCAATCGTGCAATCTCAGCTGCTTGGGGATTCATGAGCATAACATTTACCCCAATAGGCTTGTTTGTCATGCGACGCGCGATACCAACCTGTTCTTCGATCCACGAAAGCGGGGCTGCACCTGAGGCGATAATACCTAGGCCGCCTGCTTCGCTTACCGCTCCTGCCAAGCTCGCATTGGCGATCCAGGCCATGGCACCTTGCACCAGCGGGTATTCGATGCCGAGAAGTTCGGTAACGCGCGTCTGCATGGATATCACCTAGCGCAGAGAGTCAATGTGACCGACGAGCTGACCGATGGTCTCAATGCCGTCTGGCTCACCGAATTCAATGTCGCACTTTTCTTCGATGTCACAAATGAGCTCAACCATATCGAGTGAATCGATGCCAAGCGAATCAAGCGTAGCGTCTTCGGTAACGGTATCGCCCTCGATATCGAGGTTTGCAGAGAGTACTTCTTTGACGGTGTCGAGTGTTGCCATGATGGCTTCCTTTCTGTTGTCCCCGAAGGGCTTTACATTTACGCGTAACTGCTTTGGTTCCAAAATAGTTTGACTTTCAAAGTTTTTGCATCTGACAATAGTAGAACCTATTTCAAATCAAACAAGGGGTTTCATGATTTCTGCAAACAGGGTCCGTGCAAACCGCACGCTTTACGCTTGTTCGTCGAAAAACGTTTTTACTTTTGCGAGGGCTTGCGCAAACACGCGCTCTTCCTCATCGCTGAGTCCCGCTAAGGCTTCATCGATCATCTTATGATGAAACAAGCCATGAGACCGATAGACCTGTTTGCCACGCTTGGTGAGCGATATGAGCACTTTGCGTCTATCGTCTTCACAGCGGGTCCTCTCGATGAACCCCTTATCAACAAGCTTGTTGACCGCAGTAGTAAGCGTTGCAAGCGTTACACCCAATCGCGTTGCAACCACATTCATTGGATTAATCTCATGGAGACCTACCGCCACAATCGTGTGGATTTCCGTGATAGTTAATCCCTCCGTCAACTTGTTCTGAAGCGATTTCTCCTCAGTGCGCAAAACAGAGTTAAATGTGCTGGAGAGCAGATCATCGAGCTCAGCGCGGCGCTCGCGACTTAACCTATCGGCTGCAGGCTTCATCTGTTCGTCTTTGGTGGCTTGATCAGTCATGCTACTCCTCGTATTTCTTTCTAATTCTACCCTTTTGCAGGCATAATCGCGAGTCCGATTACACCGATTCCTGTATGGGTTGCAACGGTTGCACCGCACGCATCAATACCAATAAGCTCGAAATCGATCTTCTCCTCGCGCAGAGCGTCAACGAGCTTATCAACTTCACCTTGGTTGCGAGCATGCATGATACGAATTGCTAATGTTCCATATTCTTCTGCATAGGTAGCTGCAGTTTCAACAAACTTTTTGATGACACCCTTTGAACCCTTGACCTTATCGAAAGCAACAAGACGACCATCACAGTCAAGGGTAAATACGAGCTTAATATTGAGCATCGCGGCACCTTGAGCCTGCTCCTCAGACAGTCTGCCGCCTTTAACTAAGTTATCAGTTGATTCGGGAGCAATAAAA
>JAVWLC010000244.1:3724-4168 GCA_036638175.1 Raoultibacter sp.
GTCTTCGCTGTATCGCTTCTTACCGCACCAACAATTGCCTCAAAGGTCTCTCCCGCATCGCGCATTGCGCATGCTTTTCCCGCAAGCAGGCCAAGACTCGATGACGCATTTTTTGAATCAATAACCGCAACGGGAACTGAAACGCTTTTCGCTGCCATTTCGGCCGAAGCGAACGTACCTGAAAGCATCGGTGCGAGGTGCAATGATATGATTGCTTCTGCACCCTCTTCAGCAAGACGATTATAAACTTCGATAAAATCTCCTGGTGAAGGCTGCGAGGTCATCGGAATACCGGCAGATGCCTCCATGCGGTCATAGAATTCTTCAGAAGTCAGTTCAACCTGATCGAGTAGCGTCTGATCATCGATTTGAATCTTCAAGGGAACCATAACAACGTTATGCGTTTGATATTCCTCAGGTGCCCAATCACACGTCGAGTCAACA
>JAVWLC010000245.1:0-4168 GCA_036638175.1 Raoultibacter sp.
CTTGAGGGTAAACAGGCCATCTTCAAAGACACCAAAGCTGTGGGTTCCGTCTTTGGGGATAGAAACGCTTCCTGGATTCACCACCAGTACGCCAGAAATTTCTTCGAGTTGTTTGACATGGGTGTGACCTGAGAGAAATGCGCTGCCTGGTGCAAGATAGGGGAGCTTGTCGGGTGACCAAACGTGTCCGTGCGTCGCAAAGATCGTGTGGCCCTTTTCGTCGATCAGCGTGGTGTAATCAGCCATGCAAGGGAAATCGAGCACCATCTGGTCGACTTCAGCTTCACAGTTGCCGCGCACGGCAATGATGCGTTCCTTTAGAGCGTTGAGCATGTCCGCAACTTCCATCGGGGCATATCCTTCGGGAAGTGCGTTTCTCGGGCCGTGGTAGAGGAGGTCACCTAAGAGCACAACGGTGTCAGGTTTCTCGTCGGCGATACGCTCTATAAACTGGCGGCAGTAAACGGCGGAGCCGTGAATGTCTGAGGCAAACAGTATTTTCATGACGGGGTCCTTGTCTGTACGCTAAGCGAGGCTACGCAGGTCAGAGCAATAGTCCTGCGTAATGATCTGCTTGTCGCTTTTTGGAAACAGGAATTCATAGAGCGTTGTGAAGTAGTTGTCAGTCATTGAAGCCATGTAGTCTACGACAATCTGATTGGGTTCTTCTGCGAGGTAGTCTTGAGCGCGAACGGTGCGCGAACGCGCTTCGAGGCTTGCAATGTGGTGACGGAATATCGGCGAACTTTCATCATGTGCCACAAGATCACCGAGCAGTTTCCCGTACATTTCCGCAAACATATCTCCAACGACGTTACCGTATCCAGCGATTACACCTTCGTTGAAATAAATCTGTTCATAATTCTGGCTTTTTGCCCGTTTTATATCATCAAAAACAGCCTTGCTCATGGCAATACGATTTTGTCGATAGCTGTTGTTGACGATATCAACCGTAAGATTGTTGATGATCTGCGCATTGCCCCGCCCAATGACGTTGGTGTCAAAGCCTGAAAGTGAGTTGAGTACGCCCATATCAATGGCATCTTGGCGGTCTTTGCCCAGGTAGGCAATCATGTCACTGACGCGCACAACGCAGCCTTCAAGCGTTGAGGGGCGGAGGGTCTTGATGGTTGATTGATCAACATAGCAGCTCTCGACGATTCCATCGAATGTTTCGAAGTCTGCAAGGTCACTCACGGAAAGCACTTGTTGCGCGAATTCTCCGTTATGACAGAGCACGCCATCGAGTGTTTGTAGGCTTATGTTTCGGCGAAACAGCTTGTCGAGCACGCGTACCGAGTGCACGTTGTGGTTGAACCAGCGGCCCGTGTTGGCGTGGTAGAGCTCGTTGAGGAACTTTTCGCCTGCGTGACCGAAGGGCGTGTGTCCAACATCGTGTCCAAGAGCAATCGCTTCGATGAGGTCGATGTTAAGACCAAGGATGCCGCCAATATTGCGTGCAATGCGGCTGACGAGTTGAACGTGAAGTCCGCGGCGTGAGATGTCATCATTTTGGATAAACGAAAACACCTGGGTTTTGTCGGCGTAACGGTTGTAGGCGGGTACGTTGATGATCTTCTCGATATCGCGTCCAAACGCAGGTCGGGTGAGCGTCGCTTCATCGTGCTCATTGTTGAGGCGTCGAGTGACGCTATTGTCATCGAAGCGGTAGGGGTTATCGAAATGCTCCGCTCTGTCTTGGCGGATGGCATCGGCGATGGCGGGCTCGAGCGTGAGATAGGGGATGGCCGAAGTGCCCGTATTCTTTTTGGTGGGCGTTTCGCCCGAATTGGTGATGTAATCCATGTGCGTGGCTCCTCTGGGTGATATGCGTGGGTGCGCATTCGTAGCGCAGGTGTGGTTCGTATCTATTGTATCATTGCACATTCTTTTGCATCGCAATCACAAAACGCCAGTTCAATCCTCTGTCGCACAAAAAAGGGGACAGGAACAATGGCAAGTTACCTCCCCGTGTGTGACAACTCCCGTGCGCATCTTCCTTTAGGTTTCATCTAGGTTCACGGGCACATCAAAGAACCCGTGAAGTTCATCACGTACGAGGAGGAAGTACATGACTAACAGCACGAGAGAACCAAAGGGATTTTCGCGAAGGAGTTTTTTGAAGGGGACAGCTCTTGCGACAGCGGTAGGAGCAACGGGATTGGCACTTGCTGGATGTTCGCAACAAAGCCCAACATCATCAAGCATTCCTGCAAAATGGGATAAAGAAACCGATGTATTAGTTATCGGTACTGGCTGCGGCCTTGCTTCTGCCATTAAGGCTGCTGAGGCGGGTTCCGAAGTTCTTATCATCGACAAATCGGATCATGTCGGCGGGTTCTGGTTGGCCTCAGGAGGCGGCTGCACAATGGGCGGCGGCAACGTTGTCCAAGAAAAGGCAGGCGAAGCTGATGATGTCGATACGTGGTTTGAGGACGAAATGTTCTCATGCGAATACCGCGGCGATGCAGACGTTATGCGCACGCTTTGCGAGCGTGGCGCTGAGACCGTTAATTGGATGGAAGAACTTGGCATTAAGTGGGGCAAGCTTGATAGCGGCATGTTGCGTCCGCCAGTCAAGCGTGGATTGTGGCCTGTTGAGAATCCAGATGTTTATGTCGGCGGTTGGGGAACGGGCTTGAATGCGGGCATCTGTTGGACTCAGGTTTGGGAGCGGAAGCTTGAAGAGCTTGGTGTGCCAATTTTGCTTGAGCACAAAATGACAAAGATTTTCCGAGAAGAGCAAGGCCCTGTCGTTGGTTGTGAGGTCGAAACCAGTGATGGCACGATTACTATAAAGGCTCGCCAGGTTGTTGTTGCTACGGGTTCATGGACCGACAACGATCACATGGTGAAAATGTACGATCCTCGTGCTGCTGGCGAGAACTGTTATGGCGATGGTGGCTGCCCTGGAGCAGGCATTATGTTCAACGAGGAAACAGGAGACGGACATCTTGCTGCAAGCGCAGTTGGTGGAATACTCACTGATATGTCATTTGTCTCGTATCTCTGGATATGGTGGGGCCTGAAATCATTTTGGAGCTGGGGAGAAGAACCGCTTGATTGGCGTGATAACAAAGGCTGGGCTCGTGGCAAGACGCTTGGTACCGACAACTTTTTCGGAAATGGCATTTGCGTACAAAGCGAAGGCAAGCGCTTCTTTAACGAAAACCTTGGGAAGAGCTCTGCGCTTTGGGGCAATCTTGAGACGAACACCGATTTTGGATCTGATCCTTCGGCTCAGCTTCGCCAGCTACAGGCATCTGCAGGCAAGGGCGAACACTGCGAGAATCCAGAAATCTCTGAATACACCAAAGCCTATCTTTCGCTTCCTCAGCCTCGTAATGTTTGGGCTGTGTGCGACGCGCCTATGGCCGCAGCCATCAAGTGGCCTGTAGAGGAAATGGCAAACCCAAATCCCTTGACGGGTTCGCTGTTCGATCCTGAATGCGTTGCAATCGCAGACACGATCGAGGAGCTTGCGAAAAAGACGGGTCTTCCCGTTGATGAGCTGAAAGCAACTATCGAGACGTATAACGCCTATGTCGATGGTGGTGTCGATGAAGAATTTGGGCGCACTGAAATGCCCGCGAAGATTATGACGCCGCCATTTTATGCAGGTCGTGCGAGTCTTATTCGCCATACGGGACGTAACGGATTGCGCGTCAATAGCAAATCGCAGGTTATTGATGGAACAGCAATGCTCGACACGAAGGTAGTGTCGGTTAACGAAGAACCCGTGATTCCTCACCTATATGCTGCAGGCGAATGCGGGAACTCCCTTGGCTATCGCAGGCCCCACAACAGCCTTGGTCACTACGCAACCGCTGCGATGATTTCTGGGGAAAATGTTGCTCTGGAAGAACCTCTGAAATAGCGCTATCCAGAAGCTTGTTTTTATCTTGTTTGTCTGTTGAAAGGTACGTTTATGAAAAACTGCATTATCACCGCGACGACCCTTGGTATCTGCATGTTTGCCGTTGCTGGTCTTTGCGCTTGCGCTCCTCAGCCTGATTCTGCTTCTGGATCGCAATCGTCACAACAGGAGCAGCAGTCTGCCGAGAGTAAGAAAAGCGAAAGCAAAGCTCCAACGGTGCAGGTGGAGGTTAAGACCAAGGAATGTTTGTCGTGCCACCCTTATGATGAAGTCATGGCAAAGTCTGCCGAG
>JAVWLC010000246.1:0-3530 GCA_036638175.1 Raoultibacter sp.
GTATGCAGAAAGTTCGCGCGCGCAGCGATGACATGCTTATCATTCGCGGGACTAATGTTTTTCCAAGTCAAATTGAAGATGTGCTTGCGGGAATCGAAGGTGTTACCACGCACTATCGTATTGTTGTTGACACGGTTGACGGGCTTGATCGCCTTATCGTTCACGTTGAACTCAAGCCTTCTGCCTTCACTGATTCATTTGAGGAAATGAATGTGTTTACGCGGCGCATTGCCGAGAAAATCAAAGCAACGCTCCAGGTTGGTGTAACCGTACGGTTGGTTGAACCGGGTGGCATTGAGCGAAGTCTCGGAAAGACAAAGCATGTCGAGGACAATCGCGTAAGGCCCTAAGGCGCAATGACGGTCGGACGGTTTGCGCCGAGTCCTACAGGGCGTATGCATGCGGGCAATATATTTGCTGCTTTGATGGCGTGGCTTCTTGCTAAACAGGATGGCGGCCACATTGTCTTGCGCATCGAAGACCTTGATCGCGAACGATCAAGACAGGAGTACAGCGATGCACTCATGCACGATTTTGAGTTGCTCGGTCTTACCTGGGATCGGGGACCTTATTTTCAAAGCAATCGAACCGATATATACCAAGAGATTGCGCATGATCTTGAATCGAAGGGTCTTCTGTATCCCTGTTTTTGCTCACGCGCAGATCTTCACGCGTCCTCAGCTCCCCATGTAGGAGAAAAAACTATATATGCCGGGACCTGCCGCAACCTTACCCGCGATGAAATCATACAGCACTGCATGACTCGAAAACCTGCTGTTCGAATTTCTGTTCGTAATGAAGTAGTTACGTTTGACGATATGTTTCAGGGAACGTTTACGCAAAACCTCATGCGCGATTGCGGTGACTTTCTCATAAAGCGATCAGATGATACCTTCGCCTATCAACTCGCTGTTGTTGTTGATGATGCGGAGCAAGGTGTCGATTTTGTTGTTCGGGGATGCGACTTACTTGATTCCACGCCGCAGCAGATCTTTCTTCAAACTGTACTTGGATATTCTCATCCGAAGTATGCACATATTCCAATGCTCGTTGCTGAACATGGTCGACGCCTGTCTAAACGCGATCGCGATGCTGATATGGGAGAGCTTCTTGCGCGTTTTAAAACTCCCGAAGCCATCCTTGGTTTTATTGCAGGACTGACAGGAATCGCACCTACTGATGCGCCCGTGTCAGCAGAAGAGCTCCTTGCAATAGCTTCCTTTGCAACGCTTGAGTCAAACCGAGAGATTCTCTGGACCTAACAATCAGATTTGCGCTTGCGCGCCTCTGTCATAAAACAAGAAGGGTAGATCCACCCATCAAGATTGCGGCTATATAAAACGCACCATAAGCAATATTGAGAGTTAGGCATTGCTGCATCGCCTGCTGCCTTGTTGCTGCCGAAAGCGGGTTTTTAAGGAGCCCTTTTGTTGCTGGATACGTTGCTATGAGCATAAAGGGAATAAGAGCGAGACCCGAAGTAAAAAATAGTGCAATTAGAACAGTCATGCTGATGAGCCAACTATATATAACACCGTGATAAGCCTTGCGTGCGCGCTCTCTTCCGAGAAGTACGGATTGAGTTTTTCTGCCCGCCTCGATATCTTTTTCGATGTCGCACGTGTTGTTGGTGAACATGATAAGGCCAATTCCGCAGATCATTGGTATGCAGAGCAGTACCATTTCCCAAGTAAAGACACCCGTCAGTGCCTGATAGCAAGCAATAGGAATAAGTCCTCCCATGGTTAGACCGCTCACAAATTCACCAACAGGGAGGTACGAAAGAGGGCTTTTTCCAGCGGAGTAGAAAACAACAATGCCAGCGCCCACAAGATGACGTATATACCAAGCGCGAAAGCAACTACGAGAAACCCGATAGCAAGTGCTCGTGCTGATTTAGGGTTGATGTTATTGTAGACAAGAACCGCATCGGTGGGATCCTGCTGGTTTTCAATGCTATCAGCGCCTTTGATGAAATCGTAATAGTCGTTCAAGGTATTCACTGAGGCTTGCATGAGTATACAAATGGCTAATAAGGCAAACATAAGGGTAACCGAAAGCATGTGGGTCCAAACGACACACACAGCTACAGCAAGCATAACGGGAAGGATTGCTGCGGGCCATGTGTGGGGAGCAGCAAGCTGAAGAGCCATTGTTGCGGTTAGTTTTGTATAAGGTGCCTGCTCGGATTCATGTTTGGTCGCAGGGGTAGGGGATTCCACGATCTGCCTTTCTTAGTCGTTTCCAAGATTATCAATCGGTTTCTTTGTAGAGCGATATTGTTCACGTCGCAGTGCGGCCCACTCAATTGGGGTCGGCCGAAAGCGCTTCAGTGTTTCATTTTTGAGAATACCTGCAAGTGAAGCGATCGTTGAAAAAATAAACTTGCGCGTTTCTGGATCAAGTTTGCCTGCATCACCAACAATCCTTTTTGTATTCATGAGAAGTTTCTTTTGGAATTCAGGCCAACTGCTAGCTTCTGTCGAGACAAAAAGATCATAGATGGTGTCAATAAATAGTTCACGTTCTTCAGGCGTTTTACTGGTCAGCCAAGAATCAAGTGCCCCATCAAAAAAGACAGCACTCTTGTTAAGTTCTTCTTGGCAGATGAATGATCCACTTTCAACTTTCCAGCTCATGGGATTATGCTGAAATACCGAAAGCGCTGATGATTGTACAACCGCATAGTCGTTTCTGCGCTCAAGAATCATGCCAAAGGCAGAAGATTCGGGAACAGTTTTATGAAACTTGGAAATAAATGATGGATAACCGATGCGAGGGGAGGGGTCATCGAGAAACGAGGGTCCATCGTGATTGTAGATTGCTTCGATTCTGTCAAAAAGATAGTCATCGCATACAAGCGCTGCGAACTCAGCGAGATTCCCTCCTTTGGAGTGACCCCCAACAATCAAAGGTTTCTCAGTTGCTGAGGCTACACCAGAAAGATATGCTGCCGCTGAGCGTTGAGAAGGGATTACGCGCTTGAAGCACAGATTGAAATCTTCTTTCCACCCCGCAAAACTTCCGTCGGTGCCCCTGAAAGCAAGATAAAGCGATCCGTTGCCAAGATCAAACGTGACAGCGCAAAACTGCTTTTCGACGGCGTTCGAAAACTCATTGGCGTAAAACGCGACCGTAAGATTTCTATAGCGCCTACTCGCCATGAGCGCCGCAATGAACGCGTGAGTATCTTTGGTGTCCTCGAGCCAGCTTCCCTGCGAAAGCGCCGACCAATCACTCATTGCGACAATATCGTGCATGAGCACCAGATCACTGCCCGATGATAGGGGAAAAGCGCTGTGTTCGAAGTCGAAGTAACACAGGGTTGAACACACAAGGCTATCTACCGCATTGAACGGAAATTCCGAGAATGTGCGCTGCTCTTCTTGTATATAGGTTACGATATTTCCCATAATATCATTGTATCCGATCAGGGAGTATATATGCAGGTTTGCTCTACAATACAGGTCCGTTATGCCGAAACGGACATGATGGGAATCGTATATCACGCCAACTATCTGTTGTATTTC
>JAVWLC010000246.1:3540-4156 GCA_036638175.1 Raoultibacter sp.
GAAGACGCTCGCACCGCTTTTCTTGAAACCATCGGGTGTCCCTATACAGATCTTGAAGATGCGGGTCTCATGTCGCCCGTTGTTCATTTTGAGTGCAGCTACAGAACGCCGCTTACATACGGTGATACAGCAACCGTGTGCACCAGCGTTATTGAATCGCGTGCCACAAAGACGGTCTATGCTTACAAGGTATATAAGCAGGGGCAGAAAATCGGCGTCGATAAACCTTGCTGCACAGGAACAAGCACTCACTGTATCGTTGATGCTACAACGTTTAAGCCACAAAACATAAAGAAGGTCGCTCCAAAACTTTACGAGCGCTATCTCGAGGTTGTGGAACCACCAGCCTAAGCATCCATGCCCTGTCGAAATCAAATACCTTTTTAGTGCCCAAGGAGTATCATCATGGAACCTTTTCGCATTCTATTTGTGTGTCATGGCAATATCTGTCGTTCACCTATGGCCGAGTTTGTTATGAAAGACATCGTTCGTCGTCATGGCGATGAAGCTCTCTTTGCTATTGCGTCCGCCGCCACGCACGATGATGAAATAGGGAGTCCCGTGCACCCAGGAACCATCCAGATGCTTTTGTCGCAAGGAGTTCCTATCGAAGACA
>JAVWLC010000247.1:0-4153 GCA_036638175.1 Raoultibacter sp.
TCACCGTTTGACGCGCCTAAAGCTTGACCGTCAGGATATCCGGCCCCTCGGCCGCGCTCGCTTGGTGGCGTGCGCGTTGCTCACTACGCGGTCGTTTTGACGCTTACAATAGCGTGTTGCCGAAGATAAAATGCAAAAGACTATATCAAAAACTAGCAGTAAATACCGCTTGAACTGGGATTATGTTTTACGTAGCAGACCCTAAATTGCTTCTTCACGAGCTGTGGAAGCGCCAACACGTTTCCCCTTTTCCGTGTAAAACCCTCCATCGTGGCCGATCTATCTGAGTGAAAACATTGCTGAGGAAACCTTTGCGCGATCTCCCAGAAAGTCCATCAACCTGAACGTAAACATGATATTGAATACCGTATTGGGGTCGGACAGATCTAGGACGAACAATTCTGATAGGCGCTTTATCCGATAGTTGACCGTATTGATATGCACCGAAAGAAGCTCGGCTGTTTTTGCGATGTTCCTTCCTGTATCGAGGTAAATCCTGAGTGTGCAGAAATATGCGGTTCCGTGTATTTCATCGTAACGTTCGATATCCAATACAGTGGAATTGCGATATTTCCTCAGTTCATCGTGGCTGAGAGCCGAAAACCAAAAAAGAGAGTAATCGCGGTACTGATCGCAATGAACAAGGGTCTCCGGTTTCGGTTTTTTCATCTGAGGGAAAGCGAGCATGCTTAAGTACATACCTTTACATGCGAGGATGTCGTCAAAACGAGGTCCAATCAAAACCGTGGTTTTGAATTTATCGGCAACCGTCTTGAGCATCTCTTTGTGATTTTGGTTGATATCTTCTTCGGATATATCCACAAGCATGCTTACGGTATTTTCCAATGCAACTGCGGGACGCCCAGGAAAAGTTCGTTCCAAACCCGATAGGAGAATCGCCTCTGGCATGTCTTTAGGTAAAGCTACACATACCAAACGCCATTGCTTATCGTTGTATGTCTCCCAATCTTGCGCCCTAATGGCAAGTTGGACATGGTTTTCAATGGCTCCAAGCAGAAGGGCCTTCAAGAGTTTTTCTTTGGATCGGTCGTATCCCCAAACGCCATGTACTGCGCAGGTAAGGCCGAGAATCTGAGCGATGGTTACTATGAGATCGGTGTCGATATCTTCCAGTGGAATGGAGACTTTAGGGATGGAGAGATTGCCGTAGTATCGCGATCCGATTGCAATGAAGCAGAAGATCTTCTCGCATTCACCATCTTCGGATCTGAAAAGAATAGGCTGATCGTGTTTATCGGTGATTCCGACTGTCCGCATGAGCGTTTGGAACCCTTGATCATCCCTACTGAGACGCTCCCTCACTTTTTCTATGTCCTCTTTGGGATAGCCAGACGAAACGAATGACAAGGCGATGTTGCTCTCGGGCGAAAATCTAATAGGTGTGTCGATAAAGCTTGCTGCGACATCGATGATTTCCTGAATATCTGCGCACCTATACACCATCGATAGCAAAACGGCCTCAGCCCTGATGGCAAGATTTGTCATCTATCCACCTCTTTGTTGAAATTGACAGAATTTCTGTATCCAGTTCGGAGGGTTGGATAAAAGAGTCTACAAACTGGATATTTACCTATATTTTGCTGCTGATATTCTCATATATTACCATACCGTTTTGGGTCAAAACAGGAGTATCTTCTTCAATAGCAAGCGCTTGCCTAAGAATATTTGTTTATATACACAAATAAATAAATTAGTTATTTTGGAAGGGGATAGCCATGAGTAATGGTCTTTCAAGGCGTGGGTTTCTTAAGGGCGCTGCTGCTGGAGTATTGAGCGCCACAACGATCGGCATGCTCGGTGCTTGCTCATCGCCATCGGATGGTAAAGCGGGATCCGCATCTGGCTCATATACGTATAGCGACACGATTGCGTGGGATGGTGAATACGATGTTGTGATCATGGGCTTCGGGGGAGCGGGAGCTGTCGCTGCGCACTATTCAGCAAAAAGTGGAGCGAAGGTCCTCCTAGTCGACGTTGCTCCCGAAGGACATGAGGGTGGTAATACTCGCTACTGCGGTCAGTTTGTCGCTTTCGGCGATGACCAAGAGAAGCTCATGACTTATTACGAAGCGCTCGCAGGTGGTTTGGAGTATGACGAAGAGCTGCTTCGTGTTTTTACCGAAGCTCAAGTTGGCTTGCCTGACTTGATGATGCAGGAATACGGTACATCGGGGCTCACTCGTTTCAGGGGTATTCCTGCAGTTGCTTGGGCAATTCCAGAATATCCAGAATTTGCTGGCGGAGAGACTATCGATTCATTTTCGGTAAATGGACGTTCAGGGGATAGCGCTCTTTGGAAAACGCTGCGCGGTAAAGTTTATGAGGATTTGGACAAAGTCGATATTTGGTATGAATCACCGGGAGTTGCCTTAATTCAAGACCCTGAGACGAAAACCATTTTGGGAGCTACGATCGACAGAAAAGGCTTACTGGTTAACATTCGTGCCAAAAACGGCGTTGTTATGACCTGCGGTGGATTCGAGAATAATATTCGTATGGTGAATGACTATCTAGGGCTGGCTCGTTATAGCCCCATTGGTACCCTTTACAACCGGGGTGATGGAATCAGAATGGCACTTGAAGTGAAGGCTGATCTTTGGCACATGGGTTGTTGGGAGGGTATTGCCCGACACGGAGGTGCTGGCCTGGAGGCTGAAGCGGGAGAGCGCTCACCGTACGGTTCTGCTAGTGGCTTTCCTGGATGTGAAGACGGTAGTTTCATTTTAGTCGGAGCAAATGGCAGCCGATACGTGAACGAGGTTGAAAGAACGCGCCATGGGCATGTTTCCCGTCACGGAGAATGGCCCCATCCACAACACACCAAGCGCAACTTTCTTGTTATGGATCAAGTGAAATACGACAGTATTGTTGCTGCGGGAAAGATGGATGACTTCATGTTGGCTAAGGTTCTTCAAGCCGATAGTCTCGAAGAAATTGCGGAAAAAACCGAGATGAATGCTGAGACTCTTGCTAAAACAGTTGAGAGATTCAACTTCTATGTCGAGCAAGGGGAAGACTGGGAATTCGGTCGACCAGTAAACACCATGGAGACAATCGGGGCTGGTCCCTACTATGCGTTTCCGATGATTGCCCGGATCCTCAATACGCAGGGTGGGCCCCGTAGAAATGCCAAAGCTGAGGTAGTCGATACCGAAGGCAATCCGATTCCGAACCTTTATTCTGCAGGTGAGCTAGGTGGCCTGACAGGAAAGAACTATCAGGGTGCAACCAATATGGCCGAATGCATAATCTTCGGCAAGATTGCAGGCGAAAATGCTGCACAAGAGAAAGAACAACTCAATGCCTATGCTGCGCGGGAACAAGTGACTCAGAGTCTCACCTATACGCTTGGATCCGAGACCGATGCTAAGACAGAAGTAACCTATGAAACTAGTGAAGGCGAATATGTCGGAACAGGTGAAGGCATAGGTGGTGAAATTGTTGTCAAGGTTAAAGCCGGAAAGGGCACGATAGAGACCATCGACGTTATGAAAGAAAACGAAACGCCGGACATCGGTGGAAAAGCCCTGAAATCGCTTCCTCAATCTGTTATCGACGCTCAATCGATAGACGTTGATGTAGTTTCGGGTGCGACTATTACGAGTAAAGCATTCTTGCAAGCTGTTGGATCTGCTATTGCCGAGGCTGGTCTGTAGCTCATTTTGTGTTGGATCAAAATGAAAGAAATCTTGGGTTGGCAGCTTAGCCGCTCCAAGAAAATGTCCGCGCCCCCAAAGAACCCCGTAGAATATTAAACTGCCCATACGAGCGTCGATTAAGATACGCCCATCCAAAAGATGCATCAGATAAAGATATAAGAAGGTCCAAGTTCCGATTTCTCGGCTTGGACCTTTAATGTCGCTACTCATATCAAAAGGCCAGACGCGAACGTCTGGCCTGCACTTTTCTGGTCGGGTTGACAGGATTTGAACCTGCGGCCTCTGCGTCCCGAACGCAGCGCTCTACCAAGCTGAGCCACAACCCGAAAACTGCTTTTCAGCAGCGACGGATATGATAACACAACCACGGCCCTTGCAACAGGAAATGTGCATAAGTTTTCCCCAGACACCAACGCGGGGTAACTGTTCAGACGGCAAGGTTGTAAAAACTACTCACTCGCGTGAGTGATCTT
>JAVWLC010000248.1:0-4152 GCA_036638175.1 Raoultibacter sp.
GCCGCATAACTATCTGGACTTTCTGGCGGTTCGTGCCGCAAATGCTGGGCATTATCTGAAACGATCTTGATCCAAGAATCATCCGAAGAATAACCTCTTGTCGAAGTGTTTATCTACGATTGAGGAGGTTATTGTTATGGATGAAGCGTATTGGTCTGCAGCAGCAATCGTAATGAAGTTTGTAGAGGATGCCGACTGCTCAGCGCGGACAATTGCATGCCACGAAAGAGGTATGCGACAACTCGCCTATCACCTAGACGAAAACGGACTTGAATGCACAAGGGCGGCAGTGAACGAATGGCTCGAAAATTGGTCTGCAACCTGGTCAAACTGCAAGCATAAAGAACTCACAACGATCACTGGCAGGCTGCTGGAAGCCATGGAAACAGGACATGTCATCCAATCCCTATTCATGCACATCGGTCAGCCCGCCTACGAACGACTGTCCAATTGGTCGCTCGTTGCGGTAGACCGGCTCATCTCATCATTGCAGGCAGATTATAAGCCTCGAACAGTGGATGTAATCAGGTCAAATGTGTCTGAGTTCTTTACTTCTAATGGGCTACTCGACGCTGATTCTCCAGGGTTAATTACTTCAAACATCATTTTGGATTATGTTGAAACCTGCACTGGCGTAAAAGGAACGCGCTGTCAAAAGCTTATTCACCTGCGGCTTTTGCTTAACGATATGCGTGATCATGACGAGATTCCAGCTTGGGGTTCCATGCTGGCGACTGATCGTTTTGCAGAACACAAAGAATGCTACGAACCTGTCGAGGCATGGTCTGGCGAAACGGGCATGTCACCAGAAGAGATGCGTGAGTTGGCGGAAGCTATGGTTGCCGACATGCGTGAGACGCAGTATTCAAAGTCGGTTTGCAAGGTGACTTTTAAAGCGCTTCAGATGCTCTATGTTGCGCTTGCTTTGAATAGCGAAAACTACACCTACAAGAAGGCTTTGGCCTGGGTCGAGGCGATCTGGAATCATTTGGGGAAGCAAGCGAGGTCGTATCGTCGAGCAATCACGTTGCTGGAGGGCTATCGCACGCAAGGTCGCATTATTGCAGAGGTAGTGTTCAGTCCCCATGACGATGCTATTGAAAAGTTTCCTGTTTGGGCACGAGACGATGTAGCTGCATATCTCAAACTCAGAGAACGTGAGGGCTATGCGCAATCCACGCGTGTCTGCATTGCAAACGCCCTCGTAAGGTTTGCTGCTTACACAGATGAGGCGGACATCAGTAGTTGGGGCGAAGTAACTGCAAATCTCATCATTGACTGGTGTTTGAGTGATCCGCACAAAACAGCTGAGGGAAGGCTTTGCTACACCGCCAAGCTACGCGGGTTCCTCGAATACTTGGAAGAGTCGAACGTTCTTGCCATCGGCATCAGTATGGCTGTCGTAGCAAAATGCGCGCCAAATCGCAGCGTTGTTCGCGTTTTGAGCACAGAACAGGTCAAGTTGTGTGAAGCGTTGCGTCCCTGCGCTTCAACGCCAAAGGAAATGAGGAGCGTCGCCATGGTTGCCTTGGGGCTGACCATGGGCTTGCGCGCAATCGACGTAGTATCGCTTAAGCTCGCAGACATTTCCTGGTCGAAATCATCCATCACCATCATTCAAAGGAAAACTGGCATGCAACTCGACCTGCCGCTTTCCGTGCCGGCAGGCAATGCAATCGTTGCGTATCTGAGAAACGGCCGGCCGAAGAGCGATTCGCTATATGTCTTCGTGAAGCACCGAATGCCCTATGACGGGCTTACAAGGTATGCATGCACGAAAGCCATGGATGACATCTTCGGATCTGGTCACGGAGGATTCCATCGCTTACGAAAGACGTTTGCAACATCGATGCTTCGAGGTGGCGCTGGCCGCCGCTATGTTGCCGAAGCCCTCGGCCATACAACTGAAGAGCACGTCGATTCATATCTCGCCCTTGATTCCAAACGTATGCAGCTGTGCGCGATCTCGTTGGCGGATGCTGGATTGGCGGTTGATTATAATGCCTGAGAGGCTATACATAAGCACGTTGGCGTCCTTTATCGAAGAGCTAATTGCCGTCAAAAGGTTGTGTGGCTACGCTTACGTTGCTGAGGCATATACGCTTGAGCGACTCGATAAGTTCTGCTTGTCGATAGCCTACGAAGAAACCACCGTTACACAAAAGCTCACTGCTGCCTGGGCAGAAGCCTTGCCGGAAGAGGGACAGGCAAGCAAGCAGAGCAGGATGTCTGCACTCAGGCAGCTCTCGTTGCATATGCGATCACGAGGTATCGAATCATTCGTGCCAAGGGGACATGTAAGCAGGGATGCGCCCATTGCCTACATCCCCACAAAAGCAGAGATCGGCGCTTTGTTCTCCATGATCGATTCATACAACACCGTTCGTTGGCAGTATATGGCTTGGGGTTATCGCGTTGCGTATAGGCTGATGTATTGCTGTGGCTTGCGTATCTCGGAATGCAGCGGACTTGCCGCGAGCGATGTCGATGCCAACGAAGGAACGCTTTTTATCAGGCACTCTAAGGGCGCGAAGGATCGTTTGGTATACATGGCTGATGACATGACGGCGATGGTTGCGCATCATATGGATAGGCTCAGACAAGAGCTGGGATTTTCGCCAGAGTGGCTTTTTCCTGGTCGCATTCCAACCAATCCCATCCTGAAGAACACATTCGATAGGAAGTTCTCTGAATTCTGGAGCAAGGTATCCGATGCGCCAAAGCACGTCAAACACCCAACGCCTCATTCGCTTCGTCATGCCTTTGTCGTAAACCGCATGAACGAATGGATGGCAGAGGGCGTGTCGCTCGACCAGATGATGCCCTATCTGGCAGCATACCTCGGACACAGTGGAGGCAACGAAACGTTTTACTATTATCACCAGGTCAAAGAGTCCTTCACACTGGTTCGTAAAAAAGACAAGATCTCATCACGCGTGATCCCAGAGGTGATTCGCTATGAAAACTAATCGAAAAACGTGCGGAAGCCTGCCGTTCTTTTCTCTCACCTATGAATTCCTGATGTATTACTTGCCCCATCAGTTGGGTCGAAGCCCAGATACGGTCGAGTCGTATCGTGATGCCCTCACGATATTCCGAAGGTTCGTTCTCGAAAAAGTGGGGTTGACGATTGCGGCTATGACCTTCGGTGATTGCAACCGAGATCTCGCACTGTCGTTCCTCGAACACTTGCGGCAGCAAGGATGCTCGGCTGGCACCTGCAATCAACGACTCGCTGCTTTGAAATCCTATCTTTGGTATGCCTCAGAAACAGACATTGCAGTTCAATCTGTGGCACTTTCTATATCACGAATACCGCCGGTTAAAGGACCAAAGAAGATCAAGGAAAAGCTGTCTGAGCAAGATCTTTCCGCATTGCTAGCTCAACCTGACCCTTCAAGGAAAATTGGTGTTCGCGATCGCACAATTATGGTCCTCATGTATGACAGCGCCATTCGTCTCAGTGAGCTTCTCGGACTCGATATCGGTAGTGTTTACCTCAATGATGAGCCGCGCATATACGTTGTCGGCAAAGGCTCGAAGGAGCGCATGATTGCCGTCAGTGACGCTACCGCCGAGCATATCGCGAGCTACATTACTCTCTTCCACGGGTCAACTGTTTGTCCAGATGATCCGCTGTTCTTCACCAAAAACAAGGGAGTGATGGGCAGGATGTCGGAGAGCAACGTGCAGCGATTCATTCAACGCTATGCCGATCTTGCCAGGAACTCTTGTCCTGATATACCCGAAAAAGTTCATCCTCACATGCTTCGGAGAACCAGGGCAACAGATCTGTATCAAAGCGGTGTTGCTCTTGAACTGGTGTCGCGCATTCTCGGTCATAACAAAGTGGAAACGACAAAGATATATGCCAAGCCCTCCATGAAGATGATGAGGGAAGCGATGGAAAATGCTTATTTGCCAAGTAAGTGCGAAGCGCCTGCGTGGGTCGGCAATGAAGACGAGCTGGCCAGGCTTTGTGGTCTGCGCTAAGTACAAAAACATAATGCCCAGCATTTGCGGCACGAACCGCCAGAAAGTCCAGATAGTTATGCGGCAAGGGGTAATTGCTGGGCATTTTCAAATGATATGCATAAGGCTAAGTTGTTGTCAAGCGGAAAGCGCCCGTCGTCAAGAACTCGCATCACATGC
>JAVWLC010000249.1:0-4129 GCA_036638175.1 Raoultibacter sp.
GAGCGTCTGCCTCCGGAGCAGAAAGCCGCAGGTTCGAATCCTGTCAAGGGCACCACACGCATAATGCGAGGTTGGAAGCAATCTCCGATCTCTTTTTTATCGCCTGGCACCTCGGGTGGCACCTCGAGTGGCACATTCTAAGTACAGCTTGACTCGTTGTTGATTGCCTCCGTGCTCCTTTTATCCAAAGCTTACTTCTTGCTTCGGCTCAACATCCCGTGAAAGTTATAAGGTTTTTATCCAGCGGCAAGACTTACCTGCTAAAATCTCCTTTCGTATATGTGAAAAACCCAAGGTCTTATCCGTGCAATAACCTGCATACTCAGGTTTGAAAACGTAAGACCGAGCGATGCGAAAAGGAGCCATACAATGGCGCAATATACCCCCGAGTATCAGCCCAACGGCAATGAGATCGCAATCATCAAGACTTCAAAGGGCGATATCCGCGTGCAGCTTACGGGAAACGATGCCCCCATTCATGTGGGCAACTTTGTTGAGCTGTCACAGAAGGGTTTCTACGATAACCTCAAATTCCACCGCTATGTTCCTGGCTTCGTCATTCAGGGTGGCTGCCCCAACACGCGTGATCTGGATACCGAGCAGGTAAAAGCTGCCGAAGGTAATCCTCGTGCAGGTCTTGGTACTGGCAACCCTGGTTACACCATTAAGCAGGAGTACACAACTAACCCGAACAACGTTCATGAGGATGGCGCGCTGGCAATGGCTCGCTCGCAGGACCCCAACTCTGCAGGTTCTCAGTTCTACCTGTGTCTCGGGCCCCAGCATATGCTCGATTCGGGCTATACTGTGTTTGGTCAGACCATTGAGGGCAAAGACGTCATCGGTGAGCTCCGTGTGGGCGACGTGATTGAGGGAATCGAGATCGAGAACGCTAACGCTTAAGAACGTACTTAAGCGTCGCGAGAAAACGACACTCAAAGGAAGCAGATGAACAACGAACTTTTCCAGCAAGCCCGCGAAGCGTATGCCTCGAAGAACTATGAGGTTGCGCTGAGTGCGTTTACGCAGTGTTTGCAGGATGTCAGTCATCCGTTGGTACCTGGTGAAATGGGCCTTCTGTATCATCAGATTGGCAACTGCCTGGTAAAACTCGGTGACCATAACGAGGCGATTCACGCCTATACGCAAGCCACCGCTGATTCGGCTTATGATTCGGTTGGTGCGGTTAACTACAACCTCGGTATGGCCTACGCAGCTCTTCATGATTATGAAGATGCGGTCAGGCATTTCGAAATTGCGGTTTCTGATGCGAAATACGACACTCCGTACAAGGCCTATTCGGCTATGGGCAGCGCGCTGCTCAAGCTTGGTAAGTCGGCTGAGGCTGGTGTGGCATTTCGTCAGTCAGCACTTGATGAGGGCAACCCTGATCCGACAAAGTCACTTTTGAACCTCGGTATTTGTTTTATGGCGCTTAATCGCCCCTCAGATGCTGTAACTTCATACGAAAGTGCTCTGCAGTTTGACATGCCTCAAGCTACGAAGAATAAGCTGTTTGCAAACTTGGGACAAGCTTACGTTGCGAATGGTCAGATGCAGCAGGGTGTTACCGCATTTGAATCAGCAATTGCTGATAAAACGTACTTCTTAAATGATTCTGCAAACGTTGACTACCAACGTGCCGTGGGTATTGTTGCAAGTGGTACATCCGATATGACCGCCATTATGTCGCCGCTCGGTGCCGATATGTCTGGCCTTGACGTTACGGCTGATGGCACGCCCGTTCATCCTGCTGATGATGGCTATGGCTACGGTTATGGCTACCCTGCTGAGCAGCAGCAACCTTACTACTTTGAACAGTATGGTGACCAGGGCGGTTACGGCGGCGGCGATGATCGTTTCTTTAATGCAAGCGATGAAGAGCTTGAGCAGTGGTCTAAGGGTCTTGCTAAGCAGGATCGCAAGCGCCGCAACGTTGGTCTGAAGATTCTTGTTTTCTTTATTGCACTGATTTTGATTGCCCTAGCTGCAGGTGTGTTCCTCTATACCCAAGGCTATGGCTATCCAAACCAAGAAACAGTTGTGCAAGAGGTGTTTTCCAATAAAGAAACCGCCGCTACATCTTCGTTCTCAAAGGATCTTTCTGCTGATCGCATTCAGTCGATGCTTGATCCTGTTGTTGAAGACAAAAATGTGACAATTGATGGCATGAATAAATCAATGAGCGAATCAACGGTCTATGCTACAGCTAAATCCAGCGAAGGGGCCGACGTTGAGTACAAGATATCGCTTGTACGCGATGGTCTTGGCTGGAAGGTATCCAATATTGATTTGTACTTCGCGTCACAAAGTTAAGGAATCGGAATCGGGCGGTGTTGTAAAACGCCGCCCGTCTTTTCTGCCGCAAGGCAGCCCGAATACGTAGTTCTTGCGACGAAGCATAAGACACGCGTCGCATGCACGGCAATCCAGTACCATACGAAAGGAAAAACATGGCAGTACAGAAGACCTACATTATGATCAAGCCTGACGGTGTGAAGAATAAGCACGTCGGAGAAATCGTCAATCGTTTCGAGCGCGCAGGACTTTCTCTTGAGCGCATGGAGCTTGGCATGGTTACCCCTGATCAGGCAGCTGCAAACTATGCAGAGCATGAGGGCAAGCCGTTCTATAACGGACTTATCGAGTACATCACCTCAGGTCCTGTAGTAAAGATGGTCATCTCTGGTGAAGGCGCAGTTGCGAAGTGCCGCTCACTCATGGGCGCCACTGACCCCGCAAGCGCAGCCCCCGGCACCATTCGTGGTGATTTTGGTCTCATTATGGATGAGAATGTTATTCACGGTTCGGACTCTCCTGAGTCGGCCGAACGCGAAATGGGTATCTTCTTCGCGTAAGGCATCCGAACCTGCAAAGACGGAACCGTTACATAAACGGGTTTTGAAAGAAGAGGAGCAGGTGCATGCTATATCGTGTTATTGACGCGACAGAGCTTCCCGCACTCGTTCAGGCTTTCATGGATTCGTATGAAGTCGTAGCTCCGGTCAAGCGTGACCGGGGCTACGTGTTTGATGCGATAGAGAGCCCGGATGACATCGTACTCAATTACGATACGACTATCGTATCGCCGAAGAAGTATTTTATGCCCCAGAAGGAGACCCTGTTCACCTTCGATGCGATGCAAAATGAAGTAACCGACTATACCGTCGAAATTACGCCGCGTGTCATTTTTGGCGCGCATGCCTGCGATATCAACGCTATTAACCGCCTTGATCTCGTTTTTAAAGACGGCAAATATCCCGATCCTTATTACGTTGCGCGTCGTGAAGCTACGCTGATTGTTGGCATGAGCTGCACGCCTACGGAGCGATGCTTCTGTAATCTGTTCGGAAGTGACGAAGCGCGTTTTGGCTACGACCTCTTTCTGCAGGACATTGGCGGTAAGTTCCTTGTGAGTATATCAAGCGTTGAGGCGGCTAATATTCTCGAGGCAGCTTGCAATCCACGCGTTGCTACTGATGAAGACCGCATTGAGTTTCGTCACGCAACACGCAGGCGCCAAGAGAGCTTCAATCGTGAAATTCCTGACATTCAAGAAGTTGCCATGCTTATGGATGCTTTCCACAAGGATCCGTTTTGGGAAGAACTGGGGGGCAGATGCCTATCGTGTACGGCATGCTCCGCAGTGTGTCCGACCTGCTTCTGCTTTGACATTCGCGATACGCTTGAGCCTGATGGAAAGCACGGCAAGCGCGAGCGTCTTTGGGACTCCTGTACCGCGCCACAATTCGCCCTTGTTGCCGGCGAACATAACTTTCGAGATAACGGACGAGGTCGCGTGCGGCATCGTTTCTACCATAAACTCAATGGCTTTCTTGCCAACCACGACCGCATGCTCTGTGTGGGTTGCGGACGCTGCGTGAAGGCGTGCAAGGCCAATATCAATCCCATTGAAGTACTCAAGTTCTTTGAACGGAAGGGGGCCGAAGATGGCGAATAGCTGTGCAGCTCAAACCGTACGCGTGTCTCCTGTAGCTGAGTTTCTCGCTCCTATGAGCGGGAGTGAAATGATGGCAGCCAATCCCTATCGACCTTGGCCTGCACGCATTACATCTATCACTGAACTCACTCCCTCAGAAAAGCTCTTTGAGTTCCGCATCATCGATGA
>JAVWLC010000250.1:0-2995 GCA_036638175.1 Raoultibacter sp.
ACTGTGATCGCACCTGATTTATTACGTGTTCCCAATGCCGCAAGGATGTACCAACTCAAGATCTCGAAACAGCCAACGCCGGCTGATACAAACGTGTTGACCATTGAACCCCCGAGGGCTGATGAAACCGTAAGCAGCAAGAGGCCCGTTACGATAAGAAGAAATGCCGCTTGAAACAGGCGATCGGGATCAAGCTGCTTTTTGCTGGCGACAGCAAAACAGAAGACAGCAATGATTGGGATGAGAGCAAACGTTGTCGCGAGAGGAACGCCATCAATTTCTCCGAGTGTTAAAGCGTATCCGTAAGCAACTCTGAATAGCAAAATGCACATAAATAACTGGTGTTGGAAGGGGAGGAATGAAGAGGGTTGCGTAATGGCAAGCTGCGCGGGTGGATCGGCTTTGCGTGCCTTTTCAAACAGGGGCCAAGCGTAGTTGAAGGAAAGTGCAAGAGAAGCGAATGGACACAGGGCAAAAACAACAATTCCCACTACGGAAGGAAGGGTGATGAAGACATTTTGTAGGGCATAGCAAAGGAGGCTTGCGCCCGCAACGCAAATACTTAAATCACGCAATTTCATCTCGACGCAGGCCAGGCCAGCAATAACAGAAGTAGAGCCTCGTCCAATTGAAGCAAGCACAGCACCGCAAATTACTACGGCGGTTGATTGAGATGGAATGCCGACGCCAAGAAGCACCAAGCCAACAAGGAGGCAGATCAAGGTTGCGATACCGTAGGGTCGTCCAGCAACGGCTTGTGGTCGCCATGTGGCAACAAGGGCAACAACAATGAGTACACCTGCGTTTGCAAGAGTGCTAATTTCGCGTGTCCAAGTAAGCGTTTCGTCGAAAAGAGGAAACATGTAAGTGTTGAGAAGCCAACCGCCCAAGAACACGCATGAAAGGCTCAGAAAGCAGCGAATCATATACGTACGGCGTTTGAAAGTGTCACCATTGGCGATATCGCCTTTGAGTGCAGTGCCAGTCATGCTGTTTTCTCCCTCATCTCTCAAGCGTTTGATCTGGTGTTATGTTGGGTATTACCCAGCAAGGGCGAGAGAGTATTTTCGCATTATAACAAAGATTACCCTGCGAGGGCGATGCTTAGCGGCAGCGGTCTTGCGTATGGTGGCTTCGGTCGACCCCGATGTTTGCGCAGGAGGCGGCCAAAGCAGAAAGCTTCACATTGAATCAGATGAAAGGGAGGCAGATGATTATGAGGAAGCAAAACAGTGGAGCAGGAATAGGTACAAACCTTTCGCGTCGTACGTTTTTGACGGGAACCGCTGCAACGGGAGCTCTTGCCGCTTTAGGTTTAGCAGGTTGTGCACCAAAGGCGCAAAGTGCTGTTGGTGAAGAAGGAAAAGATGCGGGTGCAACTGCTGTCGCCACCGATTGGCTGGGCGCGGCTCCAGAAATTGCTGAGGCTGATATTGTTGAAACACTCGACACCGAAGTTCTCGTGATTGGTGCAGGTACGGGCGGTCTTTTTGCTGCTTGTGCAGCAGCTGAAGAAGGCGCGAACGTGGTTGTCATGGAGAAGTTTGAAACAGGCGGCGGCATTCGTGATGACCTTGGAGCTGCTAATACGCGTCTTCAGAAAGAAAATGGCTACACAATTGATAAGCAAGCAATGGCGCGCGACATGTACAACTACGCTGCTGGTCAGTGTAATCAAGCGCTTCACATGCTTTGGTATGACAATTCTGCCGATGCAATCGATTGGTATGAAAAGCGCCTTGCTGAACACAACATTGTTCTGTGGCACGAAATGGCTGAAGAAAAGCACGAGACGAATTATCAGCACTGGGCAACGGGACACTCGCCGGCATGGCCTGCTGACAAGTCGCTCGATGGCAACAAAGTCCTTACTGAGTATGCAGCAGGGCTCAAAACGGTAACGTTTAAGTATGAAACTCCTATGGTCAAGCTGCTTGAAGAAAATGGCAAAATTGTTGGTGCCATCGGTAAGGGTAAAGATGGTTATGTGCAGATTAATGCTAGTAAGGGCACGATCGTTTGCACGGGTGGCTATGCTCGCAACGAAACGATGATGAATACCCTGCAGCCTCATACGCAAAGCATTTATTCCAATAACACTGCCATTATGGGTACTGAGGGTGACGGCATCAAGGCGTGCCTTTGGGTTGGCGCTAAGATGGACGAAACGCACTCGAGTATGCTGTTCGACCGAACAGCAGTCATGCCCGATCAAGTCGGCGGATATCAGGTTCAGGGCAAGATGTTTTGGATGGGTAGCCAGCCATGGCTTAAGGTTAACCTCAACGGAGAGCGTTTCTGCAACGAGTCTGGTGTGTATGACTACATCTTGCATGCTGCCGCTTCGCAGCCGCAGAACACGTATTGCTCTATTTGGGATGCCGATTATGCAACCTATGCTGAGCAGTTTGACATGCATGGTTGCTCGCGTTTGTTCCCCTTCGATAATGGTGCCGCTCCAAATATTCCGCTTGCAATCGTGCAGGGCATGAACCAAGAGTTGCTTGATGAAGGTTATATCCAGCAAGCTGATACGATCGAAGAGCTGGCAAAGAAACTTGACATTCCCGCAGCTGCCCTCAAGGCTTCAGTGGATCGTAATAACGAGAACTTTGACAACCAAGTTGATCCTGACTTTGGTAAAGAGCCTTTCCGTCTCTCTCCTGTCCGTACCGCACCCTTCTTTGGCGTGCGCAATACCGGGCGTCTTCTCTGCACGATGGATGGCATTACCATTGATACGCAGTGCCGCGCACTCAGGGCTGATGGAACCCCAATCGAGGGTCTGTATGTAGTCGGTAATGACTCTGGAAGCTATTACTCGATGACGTATCCAAACCTGTCGACAGGCAACGCTTGCGGCCGCACGGTGACCTTCGGTCGCCTTGTTGGAAAGGCGCTTGCTCAGGCATAAGGAGTAATCCTTCAACACTCTACAATCCTCCTTTCTCAAAGATGAGCTGCGTTTCGATGCGGCTCATCTTTTATTTTGTGT
>JAVWLC010000250.1:3005-4089 GCA_036638175.1 Raoultibacter sp.
GTATCATGGGATAGCATCAGTTTGCGAAGCGAGGAAGTGATGACGTTGGATTTTGTATATGAGTATGATTCACCCGTTGGTCCGCTTAAGATAGCAAGTGATGGAACAGCTCTTGTGGGTCTTTGGCTGGAGGGCCAAAAGTATTTTGAAGCAACGTTGGGCGAGGTAGAACTTAACTCCGAACTTCCGGTATTTAACGAAACGCGAACTTGGCTTGATCGCTATTTTGCAGGCAAACAGCCAGGCGCAATACCACCAGTGAATCCACGGGGGACGGCGTTTCGACAACAAGTCTGGCGGTTACTGGCAGAGATTCCTTACGGTTGTCTTGTGACCTATGGTGAGCTTGCTCATCGCTTAGAGGATGCAACGGGATCACGTGCATCAGCACGTGCAGTTGGGGGAGCGGTGGGTCATAATCCTATCTCGATTATTCTGCCGTGTCATCGTGTAGTTGGATCAGGCGGTAGTCTTACGGGATATGCTGGTGGTCTTGCTAAGAAGATTGCATTGCTTGAGCTTGAGGGCGTTGACATGAGCAAGTTGACAATTCCTCAGAAGGGCACCGCACTGTAACTGCTTCAAAATGAAAAGTTTCATCTAATGCTGAAGCATGCATTAAGCACGAAACACCAGATCAACTATCATTGCAACCGACGGTTGCGTAAAATGATTACCAGACTTGCTAGTGCAACCAGGCTCGTAACGGTACCGTTTATTGCGTCGACGAAAGAGAGAACAATGGCTCGCACAACACGGAAGGAATCATTCATGAACGTCGAGATAGCCCAACGCTTAGCTGAGTTGCGGCGCGATAAAGGATACAGTCAAGAAGAACTAGCTGAAAAGCTCGGCCTCTCGCGACAGGCGGTGTCGAAGTGGGAGCGCGCAGAATCATCGCCAGATACGGGGAACCTCGTTGCGCTTGCGAAGCTTTATGGAGTGACGCTCGATGAGCTACTTCGTTTTGATGACGAAATTGAAGAAGACATGCTTTTCGAGACGCAAGACCGATCAGTGTCGGCTGAAGCTAAAGCGCAAGAGGCCGCCGAAAAAGCAAGTATTGCAGCTGCGCAAGCGACAG
>JAVWLC010000251.1:0-4059 GCA_036638175.1 Raoultibacter sp.
AGAAAGGCCTCCTTGAATATCAAGACCTTGATTGATTTTTTCATTAGGGGGCGTAAACAGGAATACCGATGCTACAACAAGCAAAGTCGTGATGATCAAAAGCCAAAGATTGCGCCGATCGTTTGTGCGCGTTGACTTCTTCTTGTTTGTGGTCTGTGCCGCCATATTGAATCTTCTTCCTGTAAAGCTCAACGGTCATTGCAATTCGTTCGCGGCACGCTGCTTTGGGCAGACGACGAGTCCGCGAACTTACATATTGTGCCACAACTCCCGTACGGGAGCCACACAAACGTTAAAGTTGATCGCGATGATCATATTTTTCACTGTCTTAAGACTGCGATTTATACCGACTTAGTAATCGTCGGCACCTTCCGAAGCCATCCATTCCTCGTAAAAATCCTCATACGCGCCCGCCAGCACCGCTTCGCGTGCACGACGCATAAGATCAAGTAGATAGTGCAAATTATGAATCGACAAAAGAATGCCACCAAGCATCTCGCCCGATTTTACTAAGTGACGAAGGTAGGCACGTGAGTATTTTGAACACACAGGACACGTGCAGGTGGCGTCAAGCGGTTCAAAATCGCGCTTGAACTTTGCGTTGCGCATATTCATGCGACCCTTGGAGGAAAACGCGGTACCCATACGAGCTGTACGCGTTGGCAGGACACAATCAAACATATCAACGCCTTCGCGCACTGCGCGAACAAGTGTCGTGGGATTACCTACGCCCATAAGATAACGCGGCTTGTTGGAAGGAAGCGCCCGAGCAACGTCTCCAAGCGTTTCAAACATGACATCGTGATCTTCGCCAACCGAATAGCCACCAATGCCAAAGCCCTGAAAATCCTTGTGCCCAGCCTCAGCGCTCGCTTGCCCAATTTCGCGCAAAGCATTGACGGATTTCAACCGTAAATCAAGATGCATGCCACCCTGAACAATACCGAACAGCGCTTGGTCTTCGCGCGTGTGCGCAGCCAGACAGCGTTTGGCCCATGCTGCCGACAGATCCACAGCACGCTCGACAAATTCACGTGTTGCGGGATACGGGGCGCACTGATCAAGCTGCATGATGATATCGGCACCGAGCTTTTGCTGGATGTCCATGTTGTCCTCGGGCGTCCAACGAATTTTGGCACCATCATAAATTGACGCAAAGTTCACGCCGTCATCATCGAGTTTCACGGTATCAGCGAGTGAGAATATCTGAAACCCACCCGAATCAGTAAGAATTGGACCATCCCACTGCATAAACGAATGGAGGCCGCCCGCTTCCGCAATAAGATCAGCGCCAGGGCGCATCGAGAGATGATAGGTATTGGCAAGCACTACTTGTGAGCCAATTTCATGAAGCTGATCTGGTGTTATTCCCTTAACCGTAGCAAGAGTGCCAACGGGCATAAACATGGGCGTATGCGCTGTGCCGTGAGCCGTTTCAAACGAGCCCGCACGGGCGTGACCGCTTTCGCCTTCAAGCGTATAGTCAAACAGAGCCATTTGCGCCACCTATGCTTCAAGCGAAACAGGACCAGCGATGATTTCATCCGCTGGGTGTTCGCAGACGGGTAACGTATCAACCCAGGCAGCAAATTCTTCCATGGTGCCGTGCTTGATCGTCGATAGATCAAACTTAACAGGGTCAAGCATATGGTCAGTCACAAGGAAGGCATCCATTGAAAGTTCAAGGCACGCAAGATCCTCTTTTGTATTGTTGCCCACCATTAAGACATCAGAGCCCGTCACGCCTGCGGCACGAAGGTTTTCAGCATAATATTCGAGACTTGGCTTAACCGCAGTTGAGTTCTCATAATTGGTGATGCGGGAGAAAACCGCAGGATCAATGCCGGCCCAAGCTAAGCGCCACTCAACAGCGCGCAGCGGGAACATGGGCATAGTGGCAAGAATGAGCGGGTAGCCTTTCGAAACAAGCGCACGCACTGCACGCGCAGCCGCCTGCTCAGGTACAACATTTTTACCAATCTTCCCAAATTCAGACTCATAGAATTCACTGATTAACGGTGTCCAATCAGCACTTTGCTGATCTATCATGGTAAAAAACGCATCCCAGTACTTCTCGGAATTTAAACGCCTGTCCTCAGGTGACGCCATAGCTTTGATGCCCGCCTTAAGTCCTGTAATAAATTCTTCAGGGTCAATACTGCGAGCAGCAACATATTCAGCTAGTCCGCCAAAATAAGCCTGCATAAATTCGCCAAGATCCATAGGCAGCAGCGTTCCGTCAAGATCGAAGAACACAGCGCGATAGGGTGTTTGCTCCATGTGATAATCCTTATGCCTGGGTTGCGTATAGGTTCGCATGGTAGTATAAAGCAGGAAAAAGGAGTCGACGATAAGCATATGAAATTACTACTCCATGCATGTTGTGGTCCCTGTTCGCTTGAGCCCGTACGGCTCTTGCAACAAGCAGGACATGACATAACGATAGCGTTCATAAATTCGAATATTCATCCTCAAGCCGAATATGACCTGAGGCTTGCCACGTTGCGCGGCTGGGCACAAAAAGAAAACCTTCCCGTTGTTGAGGGCACCTACGCTCCTTCGTGCTGGGAAGAAACCGCTGGCCGCATTGCTGCCGAGGGCGTACGCGAACGTGAAGAGCGCTGTCGCGCATGCTACCGGCTCAGATTCCAGGAAGCAGCGCGCTATGCCGCCAACAACGGCTTTGACGCGCTCGGCACCACCCTCACCGTCAGCCCCTACCAATATACTGACATCATCCGCGAAGAGCTCGAAGCGGCAGGACATGCCTACGGCATTGAAACGCTGTTCGAAGATTTCCGACCCTTGTATGACGAAGCCACTCGTCGCAGCCGTACTCTTGGAATGTATCGCCAGAATTACTGCGGATGCCGGATCTCTCAGGCAGAAGCAGCAGCACAGCGAGCTGAACGCAAACGCCTTCGTGAAGCCGAAAAAGAAGCCAAACGTGCAGCAAACGCCGAACGCAGAACCGCCGAAGAACACGCTCGTGAAGTTCAGCAGGCAGAAAAACGAGCCTATGCCGAAAAGCAGGCCGAAAAACGCCGTGCACGTAAGGCTTTTCGAGCAACCATGCAGGAAGAACCATCAGCCAATCACACTGAAACAACGAAAGAAGAGAACACCCGATCATGAGAACCGATGATTTCGACTACGAACTACCCGAACGCTGCATCGCTCAAGAGCCCGCCGCCGAACGCGACGGGTGCAAAATGCTCGTCATGGATCGCGCAACGGGTGCAATCAGCGATCGCATATTTCGCGACATCTACGATTACCTTGAACCCGGTGATCTTCTGGTGGCAAATGAAACGCGCGTCATGCCTGCTCGCCTCATTGGTACCAAGCAAGGAACTGGTGGTGTCGCAGAAGTCTTGTTGCTCCGTGAAGTTTTTGGGACAGAGAAGAAGACGAACGCAAGTGCACTTTGGGAAGCCCTTGTGCGCCCGGGCAAACGGCTCAAACCTGGCGCTATCATCGAGTTTTCTGATGAAGCAGGAACCGTAGCGCTTACCGCTGAAATCATTGACTGGGTAGAAGATGCTCAAAAGGGCGAACGTCTTGTGCGCTTAAGCGCCCTTGGTAGCGCCACACTGGATGAAGCAATGCATGCCGTGGGACACACGCCCCTTCCCCCTTACATCAAGAATTACGCAGGTGATGAGGAGCTTTACCAAACGGTATTTTCAAACCGCGAAAAATCAGCCGCAGCACCGACTGCGGGTCTTCACTTTACCCCTGCGCTCATCGAGCGCATTAAGGCTAAGGGCGTGCGCTTTGAAACCGTTGAGCTCGAGGTTGGACTTGATACGTTTCGCATCGTTGATGAGGAAGATCCAACCAAGCATCACATTCACACCGAGTACTACACCGTACCCGAACGCGTTGTTGAAGCCATCGAGGAAACGCACAAACAAAACGGTCGCGTAATTGCTGTTGGCACCACCAGCGTTCGCAGCCTTGAAAGCGCTTGGGACGAAGAGACGGGATCGATTCTTGCGCGCGATCATGAGGCTACCTCGCTTTACATCTTGCCGGGATATCAGTTCCATGTGGTTG
>JAVWLC010000252.1:0-1104 GCA_036638175.1 Raoultibacter sp.
GTCACGAGAACGGAAAGCGGTTTATTGACTATCTTGCTGATTTCGATAAATCGTCAACTCAGGTAATTGATTTTGGGAAAAACTTACTCGATTACGTGAAAGAAACCGATGCATCATCTATTCGTACTGCGGTCGTGCCTGTCGGAGCAAAGCTCTCAGAAACAGATATCGGCTATGACAAGGGCTATGTATTAACAAGCGATACCGCGCCAAAAATTGGAGTTAGGTACTTCTACTATGAGGCAGGTACTTTTGTTGGACAAAACGACCTGTCTTCATTTTCAGGGCAATACTATACGACGCTTGATGAGGTCCCGGTACGAGGTAAAACATACTATTCAAAAGATGGTGACAACTACATACCTTGCTCAGGATTGACGGTGTTTGAAACTGGAAAATCTTACTATTACTTAGTTGATGCGTGGTATGAGTATGACAAGAATAGAGACGAGGGCGGGTTAAGGGTTACCATCGATAAAGTAGAAGATGGTCCTCTTGCTGGCGGGCTGGTTAAGAGTGGCGATCTTATCTATTCGAAAGATGGAGTCGCCAAGCATGGGTGGATTGTCGAAAAGGTTGAATTTGATGACGTAACCATTGCGTCGAACCTACTTGATAAAGGTCAGTCAGCTCTGCGCCTTCTTCTTGTAGGAGCAATGACTGTTGAAGTCAAGGCGATCGATCTTCATGTGCTCGACCGTTCAATCCAGCCGATACGGATACATGATTATGTTCGTGCGCGCTCTAAACCGCATGGTTTAGATGAGTACATGCTGTGTATCCAGCGCTCGATTGACATCAACAACCCCGATCAAAATTCGTTTGTTCTTGGTATTCCTTATGACACGTTAACAGGACAGCAGTCGAAACGGCTGCTAGAACTCAACGAGTCACTTGATCGTGTTTCTGACACGACTGACAGAATTTCACAAAAGCAAAAAGATCAGGCAAAGGATATCGAGGAAGTAAAGGACAGTATCGCCGATCTGTCAGGAGTTTACCTCCATATCAGATACAGTGCCAACGAAGACGGCACTGGCATGACCACCCTGCCGCAAGAAGATACCAAGTACACGGGCATATATTCAGGTCCGCTTGAAGCTG
>JAVWLC010000252.1:1114-4038 GCA_036638175.1 Raoultibacter sp.
GACTGACCCCGCATCTTACGTTTGGCAAAGAACCACAGGCAAAGACGGACTCCCTGGCAAAGGAGAAGACGGAGAAAGCTCGTACCTGCACATTAAATACTCCAACGACGCGGGCGAAACGTTTACGGCTAATGATGGTGAGGATATCGGCGCTTGGATGGGCACTTATGTTGATGCTATTGAGCAAGATGGCATGAATCCTGCTGCATACAAGTGGGTCAAAGTGCAGGGCGAAGATGGCGAGTCAGCGACGAGTATACAGTGCGGCAATGAAGCCGCTACTATTTCCTGCTTTTCGAACGGTACCGTCAAATCGACCACAGCAATCATAGTTCCTTTTTCAGGATGGATTGGAACCAATCGAACGAGCGCATCTGTTATCGCATCGGGTTTACCTTCGGGAATGACTATCGATGAGATAACGCCAGCTACATCGTCTGCTGATGGACAGGTCGCACTCTCCGTAGCATCAGGCTCTGACCTCGGCGGCGTTGATAACGGCGAAGTGTCGCTGGAGTTTAGCTGCAATAGCATCACGTTTCCTCGCAAACTGTCATGGAGCAAGGCATTGTCAGGGGAGGGCGGTGCAGATGGTGACCCAGGTGTCGGCATTGAGTCGATGACCGACGAGTACTATGTATCGGATACTCGCTCTGTGCCGTCGGGGGGAGCTTGGAGTACGACTGTTCCGACCGAGATCCCCAAGGGCAAATACCTGTGGAAACGCACTACCATAACCTACACCAACGGGGAAAGCTGGACTACTGAGCCGATCTGCATGAGCGGAGATGATGGCACCGATGGTACTGATGCAACGCTTGCCGATATAGGCAATACGTCGCTTGTCGTTGCCTGTACAGAGGATGGCGCCACCGTATCAGCGTCAACGATTACTGTGCCTTTTTGGGGTTACGTCGGCGAGAGACGCAAAGACTGCACTGCTGTTGTATCGGGTCTGCCTGAGGGAGTTGCCGTCAAGAGCAATACGGCGGCTACCGATGCAGCAAACGGAACGGTTGCCTTCTCGATTGAGGCAGACGAAACGCTTGGCGGCTCGTTGATTATGCAGGGGATTATCACGATCAACCTCACCTGCAATGGGCAGACTTTTACCCGATATCTCTCTTGGGCAAAGTCAATGCAGGGAGCCGATACGTCAAGCAACTACCTGCACTACGATGCGGTACGTGGTGTGGTTGTGTGTGCAAACGCAGCATCGCCTGATTCAGGGATGAACACTCGAATCTACAACAGCGGGATTGAGTTTCGGAGCGGCACTACTGCTCTTGCTCGCTTTGGTCCGAACGTTGTATATCTCGGTCTTAGCTCATCGTCAACTGTCATTGACCTGCTGAACGGCAAAGGAAAGCTGATATATGACTCATCACAGATGACGGCGTTGCAATTAAAATCCGAAGAAGGAATGGCTATTCTCGCTGCCAAGCAAAATGCAAACGGCGGCGGGTGGAAATCCTATACGCGATGTGACAGTGGTGGAGTAGAGATATATGCAACAGCGTTAGCGCATTCTGCGGCAGCAGGTGATGATGCGTCAATCAATGTCAAGCCTGGAACGGTCGAAATCGATTCCAAGTACGATGCCATCGTTTCGTCGAGACAAGGTGATGTGAGGTTGATCACAAGCTTTGGTGATGTGCTTATTCAAGGCGGGCGAGCGTTTGGCTCAACTGCGTTGTACAACAACACGACAGGCACCAAAGGAACTGTTTCGCTCTCTCAATCAGTCGCAGGGTTTGAAATGATCAGAATATTTTATCGGGACAATGACGGGGTTAGAGGAAGCGTTGATGTCTATTCGCCGAATGGGTCCATCGTTGGATTGTGTGCAAGCACTAAGACAATTTCAGGCGCGTTTTGGGAAAAAAAGAAAACAGTAACCATTTCTGGATCAAGCATAACCGTTAGAACTTACGGCTGCATAAGCGTATCGGGTGAGTTTAACTCCGTGTCACCAACTGACAATAGCGTTGACAACATATTCATCACGACTGTGGTTGGATTCAGGTAAGGAGGTAAAAAATGGCATTGCTGAAAACAATGGAGCTCGCAAGCGGGCTTACTCTCAACTATCACAGAGTGGTTTCGCTCAACGTTATTACCAACGTTCAAAACACCGTTGAGATTGCGTCCTATCCATCGCGCGCAAAACGCGACGAAGAGATAGCGGCTTTGGCTGCTGGCGAGCTGCACAACGTCTACATCGAAACGCAATTCGTCGCAAAAAACTACAAGTCAACGGAGACAATCCGCGACGTATACAACTGGCTCAAAGAACAACCTGGCTACGAAAACGCGGAAGACGTTTAGGGGGTGAATTTATTGTTCGAAATCTACGGAAACCAAAGCCATTTTTGGCAATGGGATATTGACCAAAAGATCATCCTTGACGGCATTCCGCAAGACGCAGAGGTCCATTTCTCAAACGCCAAAACAGATGGCGCGTTTGTAGTTGTGCCTTACGCACTTGATGAGCACACGGTTGCGGATGTTCCTAACGTTTTGCTGCAGCAGTACACAGAGATCCTTTGCTACGTAAAAGTCAGCGGTAAGACGGTCGATGCTGCTCGCTACGGTGTTTGGCATCGGCACAAGCCCGATGACTACATCTATACCGAAACGGAAATCAAGAGTTTCGAAAACCTTGAGCAGTGGGTTAAGGACGAAATCTCGTCTATCCCACAATCAGCAACCTATCTCGATAACGCCGAATTTTCGGCACTAACCAACTAAACAACAAAAGAAAGGGGCGGTCATGCCCGATTACAGTAAGACACCAGCATCGGTGTCAAACGTCGTTGCGCTCGACAAGGAACGCAAGGCGATTTACATCACGCAGGTTGAGGTAGTGGACCACACCATCAATCTAAAAAATGCAGCAGGAGCAACCGTTGCTGGAACTGCGC
>JAVWLC010000253.1:0-1490 GCA_036638175.1 Raoultibacter sp.
GCTGCCTTATCTTCAGAATGGAGGATAAGTTGCCCGCAAAAGCGCGTGTTGCCGCCTTCTCTTCCGAGAGGTGCTTTCTCCACGATCAGAACCTTAGCGCCTGCTTTGGCGGCATAACGAGCCGACGCCGCACCGGCGCCCCCAAAACCAAGAACTACAACGTCATACTCGCCATCCCAAGAGATTGTATCAGCGAATGTTGATTCCCCTGACGGTGAGCAGCCCGCAATCGTTCCCAAAGCAACAGTGGATGCCACACCTACCGCTGAGCCTTTTAAAAAGTCTCGTCTACTGAACATACCCATAAATAATTTCCCTTCCATAGTGGTTTCCTTGATATCGATTTGCCTTTTTTAGTGAGGTCAAGAAAGTGCTTTCTCGATTCGATATCAGTGGATTTAGGCTAGTATCCCCAAGGGGTGTTAAGGGATGAGTAACGTAAGCGTTTGGGGGAGTAAATTACTCCCCCTGTTGATTAACCCAGAAGTAACCCACCTGTGCTGGTTATCGATTTACCACTAGTAGTAACGAAGGTTTTATGCGTTAATCATCTACGTTATCAATTGGGCTTGGGGGGAGCACAATGGTTTATTCGGTATTGAGACAAACTGCTGAAACTGTGAAGACTACTTTGATGACTTTTTTCAAAGAACAGGTTCAGCTCGGTTCAGTGATTGGTGCGGCATCAAGTTTTGCTTTTATCGGTTATACGCTGTTTTCTCAGAACATCAGTCAAGGGGTATCTATTTCGTTTGCTTGGCTTGATATGGCATATATAACGAGTTTTGTAACGACTGCTCTTATGCTTATATATGTACGAAAAAATGATGGCATAGCACCGGGTAACGTTGTGTTTTGGATTTCATGCATCGTTTTGTTTTTTATGCTTGTGGCGTTTACCATACTCATGATCTACCAGATAACTTTTCCGCCTCTTATGAAGTTGGCAACGGGGGTAATCGTTGGTATTTATCTTCCTTTTGCCATATTGTCATGGCTGAGAATTAATGCATGTAATCGGCTGTCAGTTGTCGCATGGAACCTTTTGTTTGTTGTGCTTTTGGGTTCATTTTTTACCTGGTTATTCACAGGAATGGAAGCCTTGCAGTTGGGTGTTAGTTACTGTTTGCTTCTTTTCGTCGGTACTATTTCTGCAACGGTTCGCCTTCGCGCTATGAATGGTGCAAAAGATACAAAAACACGGACTAAGCAAAAATTTATCGTATCAAAAAACCCGTTTTTTGCTGCTTTTCTTTTTAACTTTGCTTTTTCGGTAGTCGCTTCATATGTCAATTCAGAGGGATATTCAACGCTTTTGACTGCAGGCGTAATGATTGTACCGTTCTTTATTGTCTACGCTGTTGTCTTGGCTCTTAAAAGCCTTACCTCGTTTTCGTTGCTGAATATCGCTGTGTCGGCAATTGCAACACTGACAATTCTCGTTTCTTTTCTTGAGGTTTTTTCACCTATATCGTATGACTTCGCTGTTC
>JAVWLC010000253.1:1535-3997 GCA_036638175.1 Raoultibacter sp.
GCCCTTATTGTCATATTTGAGGGATCGGTCCGATTTGATTTTATGATTTTTCTTTCAGTTCTCGCAGTGGTTTGCGCCATGGTCCTGTGCGTCAATACGAGTCGCGTTCTTAAACAAGTAGGCGAACTCTTTCATTATGAAGATGATAAGAACATGGAGAGCCTCTTCTCGCACGAGCAGACAGCACTTATCGAGGAAACGGCTTGCACGAAAAATCTTGGCGCACGGGAGAAAGAGGCGCTAATCTTGCTGCTACTGAAGAAGTCAGCAAGTGAAGTTGCCGCCGAAATGGTCATCGCGAACGGTACTGCGAAATCTCACATTCGTCACCTGTACAAAAAGCTGAATGTCCATAGCAGAGATGAGCTCTTTGAGCTATTTAACATAGTATAACCAAGCGTTTGTGTCTGCCGCGAAGGACCCTTACAAACCATCCCAGAACTCTGCAGGTACATGCATTGCATCGCAGAAAGGCTTGTTGCGCGATTCTCCGCAACGACACAAGGCATAGCGGTTGCGAAGCTCATACGTGCTCCCGTCTGCTGATTCGAGGGGAATGCCACCTTTGACATACAGTCCTGCGCTCACGTCTTGTTGCGGATCTTCGAGGAGTGAGATTTCCGGATCAAGCTGGGGCTCTATGAGCGATCCGTCGGCATTATTTCGATGCACGAGTCTGCCTGAGGGGCATTCGGTTGAGGCACGAATGGCTTCTTCTCGCAGATGTGCATCTCCCGATTCTTCTGTCAGTGACCATACATCGCCCTCGTTGCGATGGCAAAATCGAGCGAACGCACAGCGTCCGTCGTCAAACAGATCAATTGATTCGCCAGGAAAGAGATCGGCGCGGTCGAGGAAGGGGTCACGTGAAGCAGTCTCGGGGCCTCTGAAATGAGTTTCAATATGGGATCCATCGCAAAACGGATGGTTTTGGGATTGACCACAACGACAAAGAGCATAGGACTCTTCGGTTTTAAAAATGTGGTCAAGCCTGTATTCATAATGTCCCTCAACGGGAGTGATGAATACTCGTTTGAGTGGTACGTTTCCCGTTACTACGTAAGGACCGTTTTCGGTAATGGTTATCTTCATGTCTGTTGCCGCTTGACGCTGCCCATTTTCAGAAGTGTTATCGTGCATGGTCAACCTCACTTTCGCTTCTATCCATGTGACTGTGCTAGATGGATTGTTCTACCAGTATATGGATGCGAAAAATGCCAGAAATTGGCGTATTGTTTCTGTTGCTGAATGGTTGCGCGTATGTCACTGCTTCTGAAGAAACAAAAGCAAAGCGTCGTGTTCGTTTTCCACCCGCTCGTCGATGACCGCGTTGAGTGCAGCTTCGAGCAAGGCTCCAATTTTTGGTCCAGGACTTATGCCGAGCGCAATAAGATCATTGCCGTTAATCGCAAGATCCTTAAGTGAGAACGCCTCATTCGCTTCGATAAGAGTGTTCAGCATTGTTTCCAGATCATCTGCAAGGGTGACGCGGCCGTGACAGTGAGGGGCTTGAGCAAGTGCGTCGCCCCGTTTGAGGTCGCACATTGCTTTAAAGAGAGAAACGCTATCATTGAGCCTGCGAAGCATCCGCTTGATGGCTTTCGGATTCGGCTCGATGACATCATCGTGATACGTGACTAAAAGTGTGATTTCTTCAATCATCGGCCGCGAGATTTTTAGACGCTTCAAGATAGGGAGTGCAAGCTCCACGCTGATTTTTGCATGGCCATAAAAGTGGCCTATACCTGCATCGTCGACAAAAAACGCGCGGGGCTTACCCATGTCATGAAACAGTGCAGCCCAGCGGACCAGCGGGTAGGGCGGAGTGTTCTGCATGACGTATGCTGTATGCTCGAGGACATCATAGATGTGGTAGGGGGTCCTTTGGTCAAAGTTGTTCATGGTTGCAAGCTCGGGCATCAGGGGTACAAGCACGTTGACGCAAGTAAGCAGCGCATCGTGTATGGATGGGCCGCATATGAATTCTGTTAGCTCATGGGTTATTCTCTCGGCTGCAACGCTGTTGATCAAGTTCGCGTGAACTTCCATTGCTCGAAGTGTTGTAGGCTCTATGGTGAAGTCGAGCTGCGAAGAAAATCGACAAGCCCGCAAAATCCGTAAAGCATCCTCTTTGAAGCGGGTAGCTGGGTCACCGACTGCTCGTAATGTCTTGGTTGCGCAATCGAGCCTGCCGCCATGCGGGTCAAGAAGACCGCGCTCGGGATGATAGGCCATTGCATTAACCGTAAAATCGCGGCGGTCGAGATCGGCATGTATGTCGCGCACGAATTCAACCGAATCAGGGTGGCGGGCATCGGTGTAAGATCCATCAACGCGATAGGTGGTTACTTCGACGGCGTGACCATCGATGATCACGGTAATAGTGCCGTGTTTGGTACCTGTTTCGCGGACCCTATAACCTGCTGCTTCAAATACGGATGTCGCTTCTTGCCAGAGGGCAG
>JAVWLC010000254.1:0-3985 GCA_036638175.1 Raoultibacter sp.
GTGCTTGGTGCCGATAAGTGGCATGAGGGAGGTGTCAAGGGGGGTTGCTCGGTCGACGGTTGACTCCTTCATTGCTCCGACATTTTCTACCCCAGAGGTTGGTGGAACAAACATAAGTCCCCCGATTGCAACAAGGGTAAGCGCTGATGCTCCGATGAGCGGAACGGCCCGCCTCGAAAGGGCGCGTGGCACATCAATGCTGTGATCGCGAATACCTGCGACAATGCGACCATCTCTCCTTTTCGCACGGGGTCTTCAATGAACTTAAACGAGAAAGCGGATACTGCAAAAATGAGTGCGATCTCCAAAACGTAATAGAGCGGATTGGTATCACCGGTGAAGTTTCGGGGATTCATCAGGAGCAGGATAGGGTAGTGCCACAGATACATCCCGTAAGAGCGCTTGCCAATCCAAACGAGTGGCTTAGCGCTTGCGAAGCGAGCAAAGCGGCTTCCTGGATACACAACAACGGCGATTACGATTGCGGTGAGAATCGAAGCGAGGACTAAACCGCCCCGGTACAAAAACGGTGAGAACCCATCGGTGAACACAACCATGATCACCAAGCCAACGCAAGCCGCGATGCCAACGCCATCGAGAATGGTGCACTCCTGCTTCGAAAGTCTTCTACTCTTACGCCTTCTAAATCTGCCAGCAGGCCAGACAAAAGCCAGCCACGCACCGATCAACAGTGAAAATGCGCGCGTATCGGTGCCGTAATAGACGCGACTAGGGTCGGCTGCTGGATCAAAAAGCAGCGCCATAGCAAGTGCGGAGAGTGCGGCGAGCACGAGGGTTGCCCTGCGGAGCAGGGGCTTCTTCGCCCCGAGCTTAAATGCGCTCAAAAGGATAACAGGCCAGATGAGGTAAAACTGTTCTTCGATAGCAAGCGACCAAAAATGGTTGAGCGGTGAGGGTGCTCCGAGTGCTTCGAAATAAGAAAGGTCCTGAAAGATATACCACCAGTTGCTGAAAAACAGCAGAGCCGAGGGAATGTCGGGGCGCATTTTGGTAAGGAGCTCATGGTTGAAAATCGTGCAGAGCGCCGCAACGGTAACAATCACAAAAATGATGGCAGGAACAAGGCGCTTGACGCGTCGCATCCAGAAATTCTTGAGATCGATTGTTTTCGTGGTTGCCCATTCGGTGATAAGCAGACCCGTAATGAGGTAGCCTGACAGCACGAAAAAGACGGTGACTCCAAGCAAGCCGCCCTGCGCCCATGAGAAATTCATGTGGTAGGCAATGACGGCCAGCACGGCAAATGCGCGCAGTCCGTCCAGTGCAGGAATATAACGGCTTTTCGAGCTCACGCTGCTCGACTCCTCCGAAGTTTGTGGCGGTTCCATGCGCTAGAGGCCGCACGAAAAGATCAAAATAGTATACCACCGCGCATAGGGGGCTCTTGAAGAGACGTCGTGCGTGGCTGCTGGGTGGTGGCGCATGGCAAACGCGCGGATCTACTCGTAAAATCGGACATTCGTTGCGTGGTATTGCGGGATGTTTGAAAGGCTTTGGCACGCGTTTTGCCAAAGAAATTTGACAAAATTCCCAGGCGATTTGCTTTTAATCACCCTGAGATTCGGGCACACTGGAGGCAGAGGAAAGGAGCTGTTGTGCTCGGAGAAAAACTGATGAAGTTGCGAAAAAAGCAGGGCTTGAGTCAACAAGAAGTTGCGGATCTACTTGGTGTAACGCGACAAACAATTTCAAATTGGGAGTGTGGGCAAGGTGCGCCTTCGCTTGATAAGGCAGCCGAACTTGCGGAGCTCTATCATATCGGCCTCGCTGATTTGGTCTCTGATGACGTTGAGGTTATGGCTGCGTCTAGCGCTTCGAAAAAGGACATCCATGTTTTGCGCTCTTTGGTGGGCGAAACGTGCACCATCGATTTCGGAGACTCCTTTGATGATTGGGACCTCGCTCTTGGGTCTGGAGCAGGACTTGTGGTTGGGTCTGGATCGGGACTTTATATTGGACCCATCGCAAGTAAACGTATGCTAGTGCTCGATGTGAACGAGGATTGGCTCAAAGTCGAATATGAACGCACGCGAGGCCTCACAAAAAAGGAGACAGTGATCCAGCTTATTGATGTTAATGCGATCAATGGATTCACGCTTGTTGGGAGTGAGGCATGATGGAATTTTGGCTGATTGTTATCACCGTCATCTTGCTCTATATTGCATGGAAAATTCCCAAAGATACCCGTCGTGAAAGCAAGGAGGAAGCGGTGGCTTCGAAAAAGGAGTCCATGATAGCTTCGCAGTTATCCCAGCTTAAGGGCGAGACGTGCGAGCTCACGATGAAGAACCTCACAACGTTTGATAGCGGAACCACCAGCCAAGCAACCATTGTTGATTACGATAGCGAATGGGTGCGGGTTTCAGTGTCAACGCGCAAGGGCTCTGTCCAGAAGGTAATTCGTATCTCGCAGATCAGTGAGCTGAGGGTGGTTGGGTAGCGCGTCTTGCGTGCGCTTCTGTTCACGGAGAACTCGCGGATTCGGGCGCCTTCCGCTGTTGTTTGTGATCGGACTTCTTGAGGCAGCGGTACAATAGCCTCGAGAGAAAAGGACATGCATATGTACGATGGCGAAGCGCAACCTGGCCGCAACGATGAATGCTGGTGCGGCAGTGGACGCAAATACAAGAAGTGCCACCTCGAGACTGACGAGCGCTTACAGCAGCTCTTCGACGAGGGGTTTGAAGTTCCTCCGCGGTCGCTGCTCAAATCGCCCGCTGATATCGAGGGAATCAAACGTAGCGCAGAGATAAACGTTGGCGTTCTCGATTTAGTCGCAGAGCGTATTGGTGCAGGTGTAACTACTGGTGAGATTGATCGCTGGGTTTATGAGTACACGACCGAGCGCGGCGCACTGCCTGCGCCCCTCAATTATGAGGGCTATCCAAAAAGCGTCTGCACATCAATTAACGAAGTAGTGTGCCACGGCATTCCCTCTGATGATGAGGTGCTTGCCGAGGGCGATATTGTGAACATCGATTGCTCGACTATCCTTGACGGTTACTTCTCGGACTCTTCGCGCATGTTTTGCATCGGAAGCGTCGATGAGGAAAAACAGCGGCTTGTTCAGGTGACAAAAGAAGCAATCGAAAAGGCACTTGCTGAAGTGAAGCCATGGGCGCTTATGGGCGATGTCGGTCATGCGGTCAACGTTTTCGCACAAGAACAGGGCTATTCGGTTGTGCGCGAGTTTGGCGGACACGGCATTGGGCTGGAATTCCATGAGGACCCGTTCGTGAGCTTTGTCGCTGAGCCCAATTCGGGCATGGTGCTTGCTCCTGGTTTGGTGTTCACCATCGAGCCTATGATTAACATCGGCGAGCCCGACATTGATATGAGCGATCCAAATGGCTGGACCGTGCGAACGGCTGATCGCAGCGCCACTGCGCAATGGGAAATTCAGATTGTTGTCACCGAAGATGGTTATGAGTTGTTGTCATGGTAGAAAAAGCAGTGCGCGTTGCGCTTGGAATGAGCGGGGGAGTGGATAGTGCCACGTCAGCGGCCGTTCTCATGCGCGCTGGCTTCGAGGTGCTGGGTGTTACCTGCCTGTTCACGGATGATGCGAAATCGCAGGCTGCCGTTAGGGATGCTGCTGCGGTGTGTGCCCTTTTGGGTATCAAGCATGAGGTGAGTGATTGCACGAGCCTGTTTGGCTGCGAGGTTGTTGACGCGTTTGTCGAAAGCTACGCAGCGGGCTTTACTCCGAGTCCGTGCGTGTCGTGCAACGCACGGTGTAAGATCCCTGCGCTCATACAGGCCGCGGATGCGTTTGGTTGCGAAAAGGTTGCTACGGGTCATTACGCTCGCATCGCGCAACTTTCCGAAAACGGGCGCTTTGTGGTGAAAACCGCGCTCGATAACTCAAAAGATCAAAGCTATATGCTCTCTCAGCTCGATCAAGATCAACTAGCGCGCCTCATTTTGCCGCTAGGCGGTACAACAAAGGCTGACGTGCGTGTTC
>JAVWLC010000255.1:0-3955 GCA_036638175.1 Raoultibacter sp.
AGCAATCAGATTTTCTAAGAGAATAGAAGGATACATGTCCACCGAAAAGCCCGCCCCCGCTCAACACCCCAATGATCCTCTCCACGGCGTCACGCTTGAGATGATGCTCAAGCGGCTCGTCAACAAATACGGCTGGGACGGCCTAGCAAAGCGCATCAGAATCAAGTGTTTCAGCAATGATCCCAACTTCAAAGGCTCGCTCAATTTCCTGCGTAAAACTCCTTGGGCGCGCAACAAAGTTGAAGAGCTCTATAAAAACTCGAAGTTCTGGACTGATATCTAAGTTAAATGCGGTGAATAAAGAGGCCGCTTCTTGGCTTTGGCTCAAACCATGTCGACTTTGGAGGCATGAGCAATCCCGCGTCAGCAACCGAAAACAGTTCCTCGAGTGAAGGGGGATACAGCGCAAACGCCACCGTCATCTCTTTGCTATCGACACGTCGTTCAAGCTCCTCAAGCCCGCGAATGCCGCCCACAAAATCAATGCGCTTATCGGTACGCGGATCGGCAATGCCCAACACAGGAGCAAGTACATTATCCTGCAAAAGTGCCACATCAAGCCCCGAAACGGGATCATCCGAACAATACGCATCCTTAATCGCTAGGCCATACCAGGACCCCTGAAAATACATGCCAAAGTCACCTTTTTGTGTTGGCTTATGGGGCGCCGCAAGCGGGCCTGAAACGTCAAAGCAGTTGCTGATCTGATCAAGAAACTCGCGCTCTGTCAAACCATTAAGGTCAGCGACCACGCGATTGTAGTCGAGGATGGCAAGTTGGTTACTCGGGAAGATGACCGAAAGGAAGTGATCAGCCTCTAAGGGCTGACACGCCTGGTCTCCGTCGGCAGCCTTGAGCGCTTCTGCGCGGCGCAACAAACTCGCCTTCACTGCCGAAGCCGCCCGATGATGACCATCCGCAATATAGAGCGCGGGCGTCGCTTCGAATGCACGCCTCACTACCGCTTCATCGGCAGGATCTTCAACGCACCAAACCGTATGGCGCACACCATCATCTGCTTCAAAGTCATATAACGGTGCCTGTTCGGTCACCTTTGCCATAATCTCTTCAATCGTACCGTCAGAGCGGAAGGTCAAAAAAATAGGACCCGTTTGAGCACTACAGGTGTCAACGTGGCGGATACGATCCAGCTCTTTATCGGCGCGGGTCTTTTCGTGCTTCTTAATGATGTCGCACTCATAGTCATCAACCGACGAGCAGCCTACAACACCCGTTTGACTGTGTCCTTCAGCGGTAGCTAAGCGATAGAGGTAATAGCGCGGTTCACTATCCGTGATGTACGTGCCGTCGGCAATCGCTTCGTCAAGCTGCTTGCGCGCCTGCTCATACACGGCATCATCGTGTTTCTTGATCGAATCCGGAAGCGTCGCTTCAGCCATGTCGATGCGAAGAAATGAATGCGGATGACGTGCTATCTCGGCGCGTGCTTCTGAGATATTAAACACATCATAAGGAAGTGCTGCGACCTCCTGAGCCATACCTTCACAAGGGCGAATACAGTGAAACGGTACTACGTCAGCCATCGGGCGCCATCCTCGCTCGTTGAGTTCATTGCACTCTCTATAGAGTAGCGCAAAAGCTGCCTTTCATGCGCGCCCGCCCATACAATCCCTACACCACATCAACCCGCAGCGTAGTATGCTTCGATCACACGACCACGCGTTTTGGCAACAGGCAGCTTAACCAACAATGATCCCTTGTGAAACCAGAAGATACACAAGTGACGCAACCCAGAGCACTGTAACCACAATTCTTACAGGTGTTTTCACCCTCAGGTTCTTTGCGGGAATCATAAACATCGCAATAAGGCCGCCGAGCGCACCACCAAGGTGCCCGTTAATGGAGATGCTTGGGATGAGGAACGTGTACGCAACATTGACGCCGATAATCGCCAACATACTTTTGCTGTACTGCGCAAAGTATGATCGATTGCTTTTGTGCAACAGACCCAACAACGCAACCGCAACAAAGAGTGCAAACACGCTTGTCGATGCACCTGCGCTCACAACGGGAGCACCGGGCATAAACACATCGGCGGCATACGAAACTGCGTTACCTGTAATTCCACCAATGAAATAAAGTAAAAGATAGTTGCCTTTCCCAAGAACCCGTTCGAGCACTTCGCCAACACTAAAAAGTGCCACCATATTGAATCCCAAGTGCATAAGATCGAGATGCAAAAACATCGGCGTGACAAAGCGATACAGATCGCCAACCGATTGAATCAAAGGGGCATACATTGCACCCATATTGACAAGGATACCCGTCGGGATATTGACGCGGAGACCAGAAAGCAGCACCTCAATAACAAAAACAATTACGTTGATGGCAATAAGCGTCAGCGTCACAATGCGAAACTTATTCCTCTGGAGAACAGTTGACCTGCTTGATGACATCAGTTTTTTCAACTGCGCATCATCGATCACGGTCTTATTACCGCCCACCTCAACATCGGTTCTATACGGCAACGCTCCTCCTTGGATGAATGATTGTTCGCAACTCAAACATACTACCATCTGCTTTCGCTAGAAAGCAGATGCATCTGCAGCAAGCATCATTTAAGCGCTTACCTTGCGACTTTGCTACAATGGGGACGTTATACTGGTAGAGCTCCAGAAATAAGGTGATGGAATGCCTCATGTCGACGTTCGTTTGATCATGGGTAAAAGAGGTAGCGGAAGTTGGTTGGCGATCAGTATATGTATCGCCGCTCTTTGTTTTTTCTTCAGTGCCGAAGAACACCCCGACCCAACAACGGTAGAACGCCTTGGGGGCGCAAACCGATTCGAAACGATGGCAAATATTGTCGATATAGCCTACCCATCCGATGAAACAACCGATATCGCGGTGGTAGCCGTCGGGGACGATTTTCCTGATGCCCTCGCTGGAAGCGGGATCGCCGGACTCCACAATGCTCCAATCCTTATCACAGGTGGCAATAACCTTAATGCCGACACTGCTGAACAACTTCAGCGTCGCCACGTTAAGGATGTCTATGTTCTCGGAAGCAGTGCCTCTATTTCCAACCGTGTAGTTGAGCAGATACAGCAACTCATCCCCGGCGAAGTGAAGCGTCTCGGCGGCGCAAACCGATTCGAAACGGCACACGAGATCTATAGAGAAGGTGTTGGGACATGGGGAAACACAGCCATCATCGCTACAGGCACCACACCAGCTGACGCTATTTCGATTGCCTCCTATTCGTATGCCGAAGCGGCTCCTATTTTCCTTGCTGCTTATGGGCTCGATAAGGGCACCGAAGAAGCACTTCTCGAAGGTGGCTTTTCGCGTGTTCTCATTTGTGGCGACACAAATTCCATCGACGCTAGCGTCGATGCGTGGTGTTCTGATCACGCTATTGATGTCGTGCGTTTTGCTGGAATCAACCGATACGATACGAACACCAAGATCATTAATTGGCTCACAGATAATGAGCTTTTTCAATGGGATAAAGCTGTTGTAGCGGCAGGTCAAGATGGCAAATGGGCGGATGCACTTTGCGCGGGACCCCTTGTTGCCAAACGCGGTACGGTTCTGCTCCTTGCAGACGACTACAACAGAACAACTATCACAGGCGCTCTTCACGATCACGCACTCCCCGTTCTTTCTACAACCGTTCTCGGAGACGAAAACTCCGTTTCACAAGAAACGTTTAAGACCCTAAAAGACTCAATAGCCAAAACATGGATAGAAGAGCGGCAATGGGTCCGCAAGGTTGAAACAATTTGGGCAGAAGAAACCCGAAGTGTCCCCGAAATATATACGGTAAAAGGGCAGGATCACTCAATGCCTACCGTGGAAGATCCGCAGTCTATCGTCGATAAGGGTTATTGCTGCAGCGGCTGTGGGCTAGAGGCTGCTTATAGCGACATCAACTCCAATAGCGAGGCAATCAAGGACGCTCGAACTAGCAGTATTATCGAGTCGCATGTTG
>JAVWLC010000256.1:0-2956 GCA_036638175.1 Raoultibacter sp.
GTACGAAGAAGTAGAACTCGAGCTGAACGATGAAGACATTGTGAGCTATCTTGTCGATGAAAACGACAACGAAATTGGCTTCACCATGCTTGACGAAGAGGGTAATGAAGTCGAGTACTTCTACGTTGAAGAAATTGAAGAGGTAGTTGAAGAAGAAAATGAGTTTGATCTGGGTATTACCAGAGAAGGTGTAGCTCAGGCAACAAACGACATCAACTCTATCTATAAAGACGGAGTGGTTATTGCGTCTGAACTCAAAGGCGCATTTGATGACATCAAGGGTGCCTTTGATTTCAAGAGTGTCCTTAAAAAGTAGTGAATCTACGCGCTTAAGAAATAATGGCGTGCTTGTGATACAATTCCTCTTCCGATCAAGCTTTCGGGCAGGACGGAAAGGTGCGATGTATACCATCGCGGCACATTGAAAAGGTGGGCCATCGACCCATGTCGGCAAGCATGAAAATGCTGTACGACTTTCGGGGGCGACTGGTTTCGACATGGTAAGTTTGAACTGAGGAGCAGGTCGTGGTCTCCTCGCCACGTTAAACAGGGGTACAGTCAATTTAATTGGCAAAAATAACACTCAGAGCGCTCCGGCGCTCGCCATGGCTGCTTAATCGCGCTTGGCTGTCGACCTTGGGAGTTCCCCGCCCCTTGGTTCGGCATCATCCTAGGGGAATGCTCTTGGACGCGTAGTCGGTATAGTCCAAGTTAAGATCGAACCGGCTAGGAATTGTCTTGTCTGTCAATGAACGGGACTCTTTCGAACCTTAATCACTGACTAAGCTTGTAGTGCCTCACGGATAATTTAGTATGGACCGGAGTTCGATTCTCCGCGCCTCCACCACTGAAACGAAAAACTAACTTCGGATTCTGCCAGATCAGATGGGGAATTCGAGGTTAGTTTGTAGTTGAAAATCACACGCATCTTCTCTTCGCCCACCTCAACTCTGTTGATAAACGTATCAGCAAGCTTCTCGCTGTCGCTGCATTCGGCTATGTATTCGAGCCAAAGGGCGATCTCGCTTTTTGGTATTGTCGCTGAAGCGATGTTCATCTTTGTGAGTTCTATTTCAAGGTTTGCTTTTTCCTGTTTCAGGCTATTCGCTCGCTCTTGTAGACCGTCAACCAGCACGCCCGAACAGATGGCTTCCACAATTCGGTTGTTCTCATTGTCTACCTGCTTGATACGCTTCTCGATTGCAGCTCTGTAGTCGGCTTCTTGGCTGTCGAAACCGTCTTGGGCATCAAAGACCGCATCGGCTATCGTAGCGCGTGTCTCTGCGTTCGACAGGGCTTCACGCACGGTATTGGCTACTAGCTGCTCGATCTTGTCTTGCGGGATTGCACTCCTGCACTCGCCTATGCACTTGTAATAGGTGTATTTTTTTGCGCCTGAAGCCGACCTGCCTGAATAACCGCTCATGGGAGCGTTGCAATTGGCGCAGAACAATTTCCCCGTGAGTATGTAGTTGGCACGCCCACCTTTGCCTGGCTTCTTTCGTGACATTGACAACCTCGCTTCAACACGTGAGCGTAGAACAGGATCGATGCTGCGCGGCATCGCTCCCTCTATTGTTACTTCGTCGTAAATATAACACCCTGCGTATTTAGGGTTTCTGAGCATTTTCGAAACCATCGCAGGCGTGAAGTCTTTCCCTCGCTTTGTCTTGGCGGGGGAGACCGCCGTGCAAATGTCGTATAGGGTAGTACCCTCGGCGGCAAGCTGGTAGATGGTTTCAACCACAGCCCATTCGGTTTCGTTGACTTTGTAATAGCCATCTTCGCCGATGTCAAACCCGTAGACGGTCACACCGTTTGCTTTGCCTTTCATGGCGTTTCCAGTCATTCCGCGCTTGATGTTCTGCGCGAGATTCGCGCTGTAATACTCAGCCATACCTTCCAGTAATGATTCAAGCAATATGCCTTCGGGTCCTTCGGGGATACCCTCCTTGGCGTAAACAACTTTCACATCGTTTTTCTTCAGCCTTGCCTTATACATGGCACTGTCGTAGCGGTTTCGCGCGAAGCGGTCGATCTTGTAGACGATCACTACATCAAAAGAGTGCCCGCGGCTATCCTCGATCATTCGTTGAAATTCTGGGCGCATATCAGTGGTGCCTGATATTGCATGATCGCAGTATTCGGCAACGACTGAATAGCCACACTTGACTGCATATTCACGGCATTCCCTCAGCTGATCTTCGATGGATTCCTCTCGCTGGTTATGCGATGAGTATCGAGCGTATATTGCTGCGTTTGGCATTGTAAAATATCCTATATCTTTCCGTTGCGGATTGATTATGTTGAGTCTCGCGCAGGGTTGCCGCCCGTATGCGCGAGACTTTTGTTTATATTGATTTACTGGATGAGCTCTCCTGTGCATCGGGAAAGAGATAAGAATTGCCCATCGTAGACAGTTACGTAATCTTGCCCCTCGAAATTATTATTACTGACAATGTTGCTGTCAGCATCAGAGTTGTCGTTAACCGCATAGTATGCCATCGTGCTACCATTTTGGGATAGCTTGTACTCGCCTGCCGCTATATCGACACCGACTTTGTAAACGCCGCTTTTTGGCGTGGTTGAAAGTGTTGGAGACGAGTCGGCAGAAGATATCATTGTCGCGCGCGTCACTTCGAGGATCTGACCATCGTAGACAGTTACGTAAGCTTGGTTTTCGAAGTTCTCATTGCCGATAATGTTAGCTTTCGAGCTGTCGGGATAAACGCAGTAATATGCCATGGTTTTTCCTGTTTGCCTGAGCAAGTATTCCCCAGCAGGAAGATCGCTGCCAACTTTATATATACCAGCAGAATAAGATTTGATTTTTGGTTGAGCTGGTGCGCTGTCTTGTTTTTTTGTATCGCTTTTTTCTTGGCTCTTCGATTGTTCGATCTTGGCTTCTTGTTTTGATTTTTCGTCTGAACTAATTTTTACTAGATTCAGTGTCGCT
>JAVWLC010000256.1:2966-3948 GCA_036638175.1 Raoultibacter sp.
GCCTTCTCAATTTCACTACCCGAAGCATCGTCTTTACTGGATATTACTTTTGCTTCATCTAGGGCAGCCTTAAACTTCTTCGCAGAATCCTCTGAGTAAAGAGATAGGTCTCTAAGTTCACTTCTTTTTATCATATTATTTAGTTCTGTTTTCGAAACTCTTTCTTGGCTTTGTTCGGCGCTGCTCGATGTATTTGTTGGTGATGGATTATTATTCAAACCAAATAAGGAAAAAACAATAATGAATAATATGACGACTATTGATATGACGATTGCAACTTTTGCCGTTTTAGAATTACGTCCATTGTTTTGAACTTCTTGTAGTGATACGTCTAAGTTTTCCTCAGCAGGAGGATTGCTCTCTTGCTCGCTTTGTTCTTGTGCTGCGTTAGACTCGCTATCGCTTGACGGCTCAGTAGTTGTTTGGGGTGGCAAAAAGGCGCTCGTATCGCTTACTGTTGTGGCATCAGGAGGAATTTCTTCCAACTTGTATCTATCGACTGGAAATGGGATTCCCGCTTTTGCGTATGCGTACATACACGCGGCGATCCATTTACCTTCGGTATCTTTGTCTAATACTCGGAATGTTCCGTCAGAATTTATACTTATGTACTGATTCGGGTTTAATGCTGATTCTGCTTCTTCAATCGTCTGGAAGTTTTCCATTGCTGCGCCCTATCTCCGTTGCTTTTTCAGTGCCGACAGTATGCGTTTCAGAATTCTGATTTATGCCCCCATTGCGGCTGAACCGTCAGTATATTCGGGGCTATCTTTAAAAATACGGTTGTCGGTGTCCTTCTCCATTCCACGCGCAACCTTCAGTAGAGCCTTACGCCCTTCGTCATTCATATTTTCGTAGCTGGCGTTAATCGCCGCTTGACTTGGGTCTGGAAAAGTTCGAATAACTTTACGTCCACAAAGTTCATCAAGAGTGCAGCCAAGAACCTCCGTCACGTTGTATGCCTGTTCAAGCGACATCATGG
>JAVWLC010000257.1:0-3938 GCA_036638175.1 Raoultibacter sp.
TATGGCTCTGATAAACACACTGTATTTCGTTGGTGGTAAATGTGGACCCCCTTGGATGGGAGCAAAAGTACGGCAGCCCAGCTGGTCCCATTGCCGAACCAAACACGCTCTTGCACGCAACAAAATTGTAAGGTCTAAAGCCGCTGCAGTTTTAGCATCATCCCTGTTCATCTCAAAAAAATCGGACCAGAACCATTCGGTTCCAGTCCGATCATCGCCTTTAATTCATGCGCAACTTTTCCGCTGCCGTAGGCCAGCGTCATTCAACCTAAATCGTCGCGACGTGCTTCCCAAGTACGCGGCCGTGGGTCATTGCCATGCCCATCGATGCGCCAGCTGATGGCGTTGAGTAGCCAGGACCGAAGCGATGGCCCAAGCAGTTTCCTGCAGCATACAGACCTTTGACGGGGGTCGTATAGTCTGCCTTCAAAACATTCATGTGCTCATCGGTAACCAAACCAGCAAGGGTTACAAGACCCGCGCTCATCGCGCCCTTGTTGTCTGTCACGGCACCATAGAACGGTGGGGTCTCAATGGGATTGAGAACAACAGGATCTTTGCCGAATTGTGTATCAACCTTGGTTTTGCAGAGGGCGTTATACGCTTCGATGGTCTTGAGGGCCTCGGCTTTTCCTTCGCCCTGGTAGCCAAGGTTGGTAAGCAATTCATCAAGGGTGTCGGCAGAAAAGACTTTGCTTCCCATAGCCATGGTCACGTTGATAATTCCTACTCCAGCAACCTCAGCACCAGTCGAGCCCGTTCCTTCAACAGCCTTCATCTGCTCCTGCAAACGATCCATAACGCCGTAGGTGTCGACACCAGCAGCTCCCCAGTTTGGAGCGCCGTGGTCGAGCCCGGCATTTTTGACCGATTCCATATAGTTCGCATCGCACAGAGCTGCTACCAAACCATGAGGTTGCCTTGTGATGAGCGGCTTCGCAAAGCCCGCCATGCACTCGTTCATAAATCGCTTGCCATCAGCATTAATCCACAAGAAGGGTGTGGTACCCCATGGTCCAGGACTGCCGCCATTGGTGTTCATTGAGGGGCGCGGGTGACACTCGATGTTGCCGCCAGCCCAACAACCCATCTTTTGACCCTGGCCGTCGCGGCCACGACCAATCATTTCAGTGCGATCGGTACCAGCCCTCATCGCAATTTCGTTAACGTCATCAAGCAAGTTGTACACCATGTCGGCGTTGCTCGAGAAGTCGCCGGTGCACAGGCACACAGCTTTCGCCGCATTGTACTGCACGTAGCCATCCGGCCCTTTGCAATAACACCAGTCACATTGCCGCTATCGTCTTGCACCAGCACGGTTGCTGCAGTTCCAAAGTGCCAGGTAGCACCGAGCTTCTGCGCGGCATCCATGCAGTAGAGTTCTACCTCGGTCAAACGCGATACACCTTCGCGACCGACAACTGGTTGCTCGTTTTGCGTACCGATTGTCTGGATAGTAGTCGCCCAAGCCTTGAAACCCCCGCGCTCGAGCGGATAGTGGCTTGCATCAGGCATGTCATAGGCAATCTGAACCTGACATTGCCCGCTGTCAAAATCGAAGACATTGCTAGTCGTAGGCACCACAGAAACCATATTATCGAGCATATCACCCGACTCTTCGACAAACACCCTGATAAGCTCAGGGCTCACACGACCAGCTCCACGACGAACGTACTCTGCACAAATCTCCCCAACATCATATCCGCCAAATCCTCTTGCAGTTAGAAACTCTGAATTGTAGCTACAAATGTCATCACCAAAGAATGCATAGGAGTCTTCGGGCTGAGTTTCGAGAACAGCAACCGTTGCGCCTCCCTGAGCAGCACCAAGCGCCGCCTGCACGCCAGCATGTCCACCACCACAGATGACAACGTCAACGCTCACAGTCTCTTTGATTTCGTCTGCATCAATAACAGGAGCAGTTCCAAGCCAATCTTCCGAGCACTGATAACCAGCAGGAATTGTTGCCACCCCTGCGCTGCCTTCAGCAGCAACGGCCCCCTTGCTTTCCTGCTGTGGAGAGCATCCGCTCAGTGCCGCACCTGCCGCGGCAACAGCACCCGTCGCAAGCGCACCCTTGATAAAGTTGCACCTATCGAGAATGTTTTGAGTACCCATGTCACATCCCTTCCCTTACATCATTTCAATCCTGCGTCATGCAGAACACTTTTATCGTGCTGATTTACTTCCCGCCAAGCCATAACCGCTGTGAGTGAAAGAGCTGGTCAAGCATCACCACATTGGGTGATTTACTCGTTGCAGAGTAAAAATGCGCACCAATACGCTTCGCAAAACTTTTCTTTTGTTATGATCTTTGCAGGAGGGATCCATGGGAAAACAAGGCAACACAATCGAACGCGGCGCGTCAAACGAAAAAGCTGGCAGGGCCTCGCTATTTCATCCCCAGCTTCTCGGTTTCGGGTTCTTCGTGGCAGGTTTGTTTTTCCAAATGGATAATGGAAGTGCTGCTCGGATTTTTACAGAAGGACCACTCTTTAGCGCGAGTTTAACTTTTCCTGCTGCCGGAGCTTTAGCCGCCGCAATCATTCTCCTAGTATCGCTTCGGAACGTTACTTTTTCGCAAAAAACAATAACCGCTTTTACAGCCACATGGATAACTGGTATCACGATTTCGGTTACGCTACTTTGTATGGCGAAAGGTATTCCATCACAACACATGATTGGTTACGCAGGTCTAATCTTGCTTGGCGCCTGTATCCCGCTAGCAATTTCTTCATGGATGATTGCTTATCGAGCGCTCTCACTGCGCAGCATTATGATTAATGCTGCTCTAGCCTTTTTTGCATGTGGTTTGGTAATAGCCGCAGGGACACTCCTCAACCCTACGGAAGCGTTTTTTGCAGCAATTGCCTGCCTTCTTATCGGATCATTTTCCTGCATCAGAAGCTGGCCGAAAATGCCCGAGCAAAACCCAAAAGCGGCACCATTATCCACTGAAACCGTTCGCCCTTCCCCCGTTCAACTTATACTGTCGGTCCCTGTAATCGGTGTCGCTATCTCTTCGTTTACAACAGGTTCGACCTACGTTGGAAGCGCTTCGCCATCGGTCGAGCCATACGTAGCCTGCGGTATTGCTGCACTTGTCGTTTTGGGCTTTTCTCTGACAAGCATCACACAGTGGAAAGAACGTAAGCTATCCTACATTGCGTTCGGAATCTCATTGCCCGCAATTGCTGCTTTTGCCCTGATCATCAAAATGATACCAATCGATTTTATTGCAAGCGAATGGTTCCGCGATTACATGTTTGTCCTATTCCAGCTCTACTCGCTAGCAACCTGGATTTATCTTTCTTATCTGTCGAGAATATCACGCCGTTCTGTTATTTCTTTCAGCTGCTTGGTATTAATTGTGAGTTCAAGTGCCCTACTCCTTGGCTGCATAACAAGCATATTCGGCTACCCCTGGAACAAAGGCATTATGGGGCTTGCAACCGCTGCATTTCTTGTCTTTGCAACGATTGAACTGGGAAGAAGCATCATTCTTTACAACAAAGGAACTGAAACAAAATCCGAATTGACCACCACCATTTTGGACCTTGAGAGCACGTGTGAAATCATCGGAACTGACTACAAGCTTTCCCCGCGCGAAATTGAAGTGCTCGTTGAGCTCGCGTATGGACATGCATCAAGCTACGTTGCGAAAGTCCTATACATCTCAAACAACACCGCTCGCACGCACATGAAGAATATCTATAAGAAGCTCGATGTTGGTTCTCGCGAGGACCTCCTTGAACTCATCCGAAAAGTTCAAAAAGGCAGTTAATCAACTGGCCGCGTATCACGAGCTCACCTTCGCTTCCGCATAAACCACAAAAATAAGTCAGCCAGAAAGATCGTACAGACAATCGACATCGTTCTTGTCACCATCATCGAAACGAGCACTAAAGGATTTCGCGGAGACTAGTGCTTACTCGCTG
>JAVWLC010000258.1:0-626 GCA_036638175.1 Raoultibacter sp.
TAATCAGGCAAAGCAAACCTGCATTGAAAACCTGCACTAGAGATTACAAGCTCCCGCTCTTTACGGTGTGCGGAAATTGAGCCATACGTTTATGCATAAAACCGCGCAAATCTCAGCTTTTTGAAGCAGTTAAAAGGTCGGAATCCGAGTATAGATTCCGACCTTTGAATGCAGCTCATGGATAATTTTTAACTCTGCTAAGAAGCTATTTACAGAGCGCTCACAATTTCATGGGTATCACGCGCAATCATGTACTCCTCATTGGTTGGAATGACAATGATCTTAACCTTTGAAGTATCAGCCGAAATTTCGCGCTCGAAACCGCGCTGACGGTTCTTCTCTTCATCAAGAACAATACCAAGCGGCTGTAGACCCGTAAAAATCATGCGACGCATTTTTTCACAGTTTTCGCCAACGCCAGCAGTGAGAACAATCGCGTCGACACCGCCCATGACAGCCGTGTATTGACCAATGTACTTCTTGACAGAGTTGGAATACATGTCGTATGCGAGCTGAGCGCGCTCATCGCCTTTTTCTGAAGCATCTTTGACGCTGCGAAGATCATTACTGATGCCCGAAATGCCCAACAAGCCCGACTTCTTGTTCATAAGATCATTGACTTCAGA
>JAVWLC010000258.1:636-3931 GCA_036638175.1 Raoultibacter sp.
AAGACCCTCATGGTCCATAATGAAAGGTACGATAGCAGGGTCAATAGCACCGCAGCGCGTACCCATCATAAGACCGTCAAGCGGTGTCAAACCCATCGAGGTATCAACTGCAATACCGTGATCGATTGCCGAGGCGGAGCAGCCATTACCAAGGTGACACGTGATCAGCTTCAGCTCATCAATAGGCTCATTCAGAACAGCTGCCGCACGTTCTGAAACATAGCGATGTGAAGTTCCGTGCGCGCCATACTTTCTGATGGAGTGCTTCTCATATAATTCATAAGGAAGCGGATACATATACGCTTTTGGTGGCAGTGTCTGGAAGAACGAGGTATCAAACACGGCAACCATGGGAACGCCCGGCATGAGCTTCTGGCATGCGTTGATACCCATAAGTGCTGCTTTATTGTGAAGGGGTGCGAGTTCGGCAAGCTCATCAATCTTTGCAATTACATCATCATCGATCAGAGCAGAAGCGTCAAAGTACTTACCGCCTTGAACCACACGGTGCCCAACGGCATCAATTTCGCTCAACGAATCAATAGCCTTAGTTGGGCCGCTGATAAGCGCATCGAGAACAAGTGCCATAGCAGCATCATGATCATTCATTTCGGCATCAATAACGTGTTCATTATCATCAAGACCATGCTTGTGAAATGATTCATTTGTTCCAACACGCTCGCAGATACCCTTTGCAAGTAGCTGCTGGTTCTCAACATCAACCAGTTGGTACTTAAGAGAAGATGAGCCCGCGTTAACTACCAAAACGTTCAAAAGACCGCCTCCTTGTTTTTCGGTAAGTACTTAATAGTAGGGGTTAGTGTCCCTTCTGTCAGAGAGACTGGTCCAGCTCGTCGGCAAGCGGCAGTGTGTAACAGAAATTCCACAGTTCAATCTTCTTGTGCACAAAAAACCGCTTTTACTGTATCACCTGCTGACACAGTAAAAGCGGTTTTGTTTCGATAGACATGCGCTACGTACGTATAAGGGCGCAGCCTACGGCAGCGCAGGCGATCCTGTATTCATTGGAGCACCTCCGAGCACATGAATATGAATGTGATGAACTGTCTGCTGAGCATCGTTTCCTGTATTGACAATTACCCGATACCCCGATTTGTCGATCCCTTTAATTTCGGCAACTTTCTTCACGGTATTAAAGAGGTAGCCCATGAGAACATCAGGAATAGCATCTCCTATATGGGAATAGTGAGCTTTTGGGACAATAAGCGTATGAACGGGCATCTGGGGATTAAGGTCTTCAAACGCAAAGACAAGATCATCTTCATAGACCTTTGTCGAAGGTATCTCGCCCTGAGCAATTTTGCAGAAAATACAGTCTTCCATGCTGTGTCCTTCCGTCAATTCTTCGTGATAGTGCATAGTTTTGAATCGAATGTTCTACGAGAGCGTTGAATCAACCGTTGCGTCATCTGCGCTTATCTCGAGCTCACCCATGAGAACATCGACTTTCTGCTGAGCATCATTCAGTCGACCACGCAATGCGCCAAGCAGCGCGACGCCTCGCTCATAGCTTTTTAAGCTATCTTCCAGTTCGAGCGTATTTCCCTCAAGAACACCCACAATGCCTTCAAGTTCAGCCATGGCCTCACGAAAAGTCATCTCTTCAATGGGTTTCATAGTACTAGGCATTCGATCCTCCAAACGCTACGGTTTCCATAGTTACTTCTTCTATTGCATCAACAGTACAAGCAAGACGTCCATCGCTTAGCTCTACAGTAATTTCATCATGAGGCTTAATGGTCCTCACGCTCTTTACAACTCCCCTTGTATCGTCGCGCGCTATTGAATATCCGCGAGCCAAGATGGTAAGCGGAGAAAGATCGTGCAAACGCGCAGCCTCCACAGCAAGTCGATTTTCGAAACGGGGAAGAATAGTATTTCCTACGGTAAACACCCGTTTTTTAAGATGCTCAAGCTTGACCGTATCGCGTTCAATGTTGAGAGGAATGGCACGCCTTAGTCTATCTTCGAGCAAATCAACTGTCTGGGCTTCAACTGCAAAAAGCATATTGGGGTCACTCAGCACTGGACGCGCTGCCACTCGATCAAGAAAGACCGTTGCGCGCTCAAGTCTTCTGGAGAGAGCATTTCTAAGCGCTAAACTTCGAGCATTGAGCTCACCTTTCAAGAGATCAAGCGAAGGGCTCACTGCCTCTGCCGCTGCCGTTGGCGTAGAAGCACGCAGGTCAGATACCATATCAGCAATACTCGTATCGGGTTCATGGCCTATGCCTGTCACAACAGGGATAGGCATCGAGGCAATGGTGCGAGCAAGTGATTCATCGTTGAAAGGCATGAGATCCTCAAACGATCCACCCCCACGCACCAACAAAACAACTTCTACCCCAGCACGCTGGACCGCCAAAAGTGCCTCTATAAGACCTGCGGGGGCCGCGGGTCCCTCAACCGCCACGCCTGCCAAAACGATATCCGCCAGCGGAAACCGCCTCCGTAAGGTTCGCAGCACATCGTGAACCGCCGCACCACGAGGAGATGTAACCAAACCAATCTTTTCAGGAAGACGTGGAATCTGTCGCTTACGTTCAGGCCTCATAAGGCCTTCGGCTTCAAGCTTCTTCGCAAGGTTCGCAACCTGTAAACGCAGATTGCCCTCCCCCGCAATAGCCATACCAAAAACATCAAAATTCATACGGCCTTTTGGCGCATAGAGAGTAAAACGACCTGTAAGCTCTACAAGCATTCCCACCCGCAAATCAAACCCTGCGCTCTTATAGCGTGTGAGCCACATCATGCAAGGCAAACTTGCCCCAGAATCCTTGACCGTGAAATAAACCGCTTTGTAACCAGGCTTATTGTTTACTTCAGAAACCTCACCAATCAGTTTAACCATAAAGGATTCGAGCGAGTTTTTAGCAAGCGAAAGAGCCGCTGATACGCTCAACGGCTCCGATTCAGTTTCTGATGCGATCAAACTCATATGACGCTAGTTATCACGGAGAGTCAACAGGTACAAGAGCTGAAGAATCGAAGTAAGCGCCGCAGCAACATAGGTAAAGGCGCAAGCGCGCAAAACCGAAAACGCACTTGATTGTTCCGTTTGCGTGATACCCGTAGTACCCAGATAAGCCATTGCGCGCTTACTCGCGTTAAATTCAACAGGAAGGGTCACAATCTGGAAAATGACAGCTGCAGCATAAAGAATAATTGCTAGGTCAATAAGTCCTGCGAGTGACAGGAAAATACCTGCGAACAAGACAAACATCCACGCATTTGACGCAAGGTTCACAACGGGGACAAGGGCACTGCGAAACTT
>JAVWLC010000259.1:0-2736 GCA_036638175.1 Raoultibacter sp.
AATCTGATTGAGTTCAGCACGAATCGCTCAAATGTTTACGGGTTTCTCTCGCGCTGCTATGAAGTCGAAATCAACGCCGATTTCGCCGAACAGGTAGTCGAGCATTTTTCCTTTGCCTCGGATGATCCGATGCTTACGGAATCGCTCGCTGCTGTGAAAGCTGATCTTGAAGATCAAAGCGAGGAGCATCTTGAGCAGCTTGCTGTTGTGTTTAATCGCGTTTTCTTTGGGATGGGTCCGCGGACTTCTCAGAAGGCCTTCCCTTATGAGTCGGTGTATACCAGTGCTGATGGGTTGTTGATGCAGGATGCTTATTCAAACGCAGTTGTTACCTATCGCGAAGAGCGCCTTGCGAAAAACCCCGATTTTCATGAGCCCGAAGATCATCTCGCTATTGAACTAGCGTTTATGAAAAGTCTTTCCGATCGCACCGTTGAAGCGCTCAATGAAGGCGATGGTGAAGAAGCGGAGCGTCTTTTGACCCAGCAACAATCATTCCTCAAAGGGCATCTCCTCACATGGATCGAATCGTTTGCATCTGATGCGAAAGGATCTGCGGAAGAGGGATTTTATTGGCATTTAGCTGCCTTTACCGAGGAGTTCTTGAAGGCAGATGCTGCGGCGCTTGCTGAGGTTCTTGATTAGGCTATAGAGTTCGCTGAGGGTGGCGATGGGGATAGGTGCGATGCGAAGCTTGCACCAAAGACGATAGGTGGATGGTCGGTATGGCCGAGGAGCACATAACAAGGAGGGGTTTTCTTGCTGCAGGCTGCGTGTCTGCTGCAATGGTGGGGCTAGGTGGTTTCGGTGCCGTTTCAAAGCAAGCTGAAGCAACCTATGTACGGCCCCCCGGCATGGAATCTCAAACTGATTTGATCGCGCGATGTGATCGCTGTCAGCGCTGTCTGCAGGTATGTCCCTATGACATTATCACCCCTGTTCCCCTTGGTGAAAATATCATTGGATACGGTACGCCCATGCTCGATTTCACGCACGGCTACTGCGATTTTTGCATGCTCTGCACCGATGCGTGCCCGACGGGCGCCTTGCGCTATGGCGCACTTACGGAAAGCAATATCGGTATTGCGAAAGTGATCAAGGATTCGTGCGTGGCTTGGGACTGGACTGGCTGTACTATCTGTCGAGACGAATGCCCCATTGAGGGTGCGATTACGCTCGATGACCACGATCGGCCTGTCGTACATAGCGATTTGTGTGACGGTTGCGGACGTTGTGAGGAAGTGTGCCCGTCAGCATCGTTGCGCGCTTACAACAACACCGTGGAAGAGAAGGGGATTGTTGTCGTTTCGCGCGAAAGCGTGGCTGCTCAGACGGAAGGCCCTGTTGAAGGCGTGGTTGTGCGTGATGGCAAGCTTGTCAAAGGAGGCGATGCGCGATGAAAACAAAAATGCGTACACTGCGTATCGTCGTGGCAATTCTCGTTTTAGTTGTAGCTCTTGTCGGGTTCCAGTTTGATACGGCTATCGGAACGCTCTGTGCACTGTGCCCCGTAGGATTCCTGCAGGTTTCGGTTGCCTCTGGCTCGATCCCTTGGGCGCTTTTGCCTGGGGTGCTCATTGTGTTGCTGATCGTGTTCGCGCTTGGGCGCGTGTTTTGCTCGTGGCTGTGTCCGACCTCGCTTTTGAAGAACATTTTCGGGGGTCATACTCCTCGCGGCATCGAGGGACGTTCGGGCGAGCAATGTGACGTCTACGAGAAAGGATGTCGCGCGCCTGTGCCCGTGGATGCGGGAGCATTAACTGACGAGGCGGCATCTGTCCTTGAGACTGCTCCTGCGAAAGAGCAGGGTTGCACCGCTTGTTCAGCTGGTGGTAGCAGCATCAAGACGCAAGCTATTGTCCTCGGTGTCCTTCTCATAGTCTCGTTCATAGTGAAGTTCCCCGTGTTCTGCCTCATCTGTCCGATCGGTCTTGTATTCGGCAGTCTATGGGCGGTCAACCGTGTGTTTGTCCTCCTTGAGCCTGGTTGGGAGCTCATTATCTTCCCGCTGATGCTGATTGCAGAATTGTTTTTGTTCAAGCGTTGGTGTTCGGCCATCTGCCCCCTTGGCTTCTTCTTCACCCTCATGGCAAAGGCTCGCACCAAGCTCGGATTTGACGTGAAGCCCCAGGTAAATTGCTCGACGTGTATCTCACGCGAAGGTTGTACAACCTGTTCAACCGTCTGTAGTGAAAACATCGATGTTGCATCGGCAGACTTGCGCGATCTCGAGCCCTGTACCATGTGTCTCGACTGCGTCGAGAATTGTCCAACCAAATCGATCAAAGCGAGTGCTAAGAAGTAACCTCATGTACAACCTGAACTGCGAGACCCTGTGATCAGTGTCTCGCGGTTCAGGCTGAGGATGCTGGTGTCGAGTGCTACTGCGATGATTTCGACGAATCAAAAAATCCGATCGATTGTTGCTTTTATCCTATCTGGACTAGCCGTAATTGTAATACGGTATTACAATCAACGTATTGAATGAATATGATACGTTGCTGTTGGACTTGGTTCGGAAGGGTGCGCCTGATATGGATGCGATCGTCACGGCACGTGTTCCTGTGGAGATTAAGGAGCAGGCCAACGGTGTTCTGAAAAACATCGGCGCAACGCCGACTGAACTCGTTAATGCTGCGTATCAGTACGTGCTTGAATGCGAAGCGCTCCCAAAAGCAAGAAGAGAATCAAAGAGCAGCGAGCGAAGAGCGCCCTCATCCGCCCTGCCGGGCACCT
>JAVWLC010000259.1:2746-3913 GCA_036638175.1 Raoultibacter sp.
TGCTGAGCAGTTGAAATCACTGCAGGAGAGCATCGATCGGTCGACTGAAGCGGTGCCGAATGAGTATTGGGCGGGCAGGTCCTATAAGGAGATCATTGCAGAAGGACGGATGGCTGACTATGAGGCTCTTGCTTGATACTACTATTCTTATAGATTACTTTTCACGCAGAGAGCCGTTTTTCGATGACTGTGTGCAGCTGAGGGCTATGCAGGTGTTTGGAGACGCCGAGCTGTGGGTCTCTGCAAAATCATTCACCGATGTTTTCTATGTCTTACAGAAACCGTTGGGATATGAAAAGGTTCAACGAATGTTTACAGAAAGTGCTGACTTTCTCAAAGTCTGTTCGATTGATAGTGCCGATATCATGAAGGCATCCAGCAGCAAATGGGCTGATTTCGAAGATTGCCTCGTACATGTCTGCGCCGAAAAGATCAAGGCTGATTTCCTGATCACACGCGATAGAGAAGGCTTTTCGCGCGCTTCGATTCCCGTTAAATCACCTGCTGAATTTCTCATGTGGGTTGAAAAGAGCAAGGGCCTTGTCTATGAGGAAGTCTCTCTTGCCTAACCAAAGTGAAATTTAACCTTCTGAGTGCTTTCATATATTGTCCGTAAAACGAGTGCGACCCCCGATGGTCTGAGGGTCGTACTCGTTGTATGTTCCGTCGAGCTTTAGGGGATTGCTCTCAACTCTGCCGCAGAAGTGCCTCTACGCGGTAAACTCGGCTGCGTTTCGACCTGCAATGCGGCCGAAGGTGTAGATGTCGGACATGGAGCAGGAGCCAAGGCGGTTCGTACCCATCTTGTGACCAGCAACTTCGCCTGCTGCATAAAGGCCAGCAATGGCGGCACCTTCGTTGTTGAGTACCTGTGCATCAGTATTGATGTGCAGGCCACCCATCGTGTAGTGAACTGCGGGCTTGTAGGCCATGATGTAGTAGGGGCCACCGTCGATTTCGTTGAATTCGCTGCGATAGTTGAAGTCGGGGTCTTTGCCATCCTTGCAGTACTGATTCCAGGTATCGACTGTAGCTTGGAGTGCTTTTGCGTCGATGCCGAAGGGCTCGCAAGCGCCTTCAAGCGTGTCTGATTTTACGATGACACCCCGTGACTCAAGGTTTTCATATTCGTCGGCATGGGTAACGAGCAGCCCTGTTTCGTCGGCT
>JAVWLC010000260.1:0-3898 GCA_036638175.1 Raoultibacter sp.
GTCAGGGTAAACTACCCAAAACTGTCGATGAACTTATGGCACTTCCTGGGATCGGGCAAGCAACGGCGGCAGGTGTTGTGGCGTTTGCCTACGATAAGCCATCAATTTATATTGAGACTAACGTGCGCACTGTCTTTATTCACGAGTTGTTCGCCGATGCCGAATCGGTCACCGATCGCGAGCTGCGGCCCCTTGTTGAAGCAACATGTTCCGAAGATCGACCACGTGCTTGGTATTATGCGCTGTTGGACTACGGCGCGCATCTCAAGCAGATTACCGTCAATCCCTCGCGAAAAAGTGCGCATTATGCCAAGCAGAGTGCTTTTGAGGGATCGCGTCGTCAGAAGCGCGCTGAGCTCTTGCGCTGCGTACTTGGAAATCCTGGCATTTCTCGTGATGATTTGTTTGAGTCTCTGACTGATTTCGAGAAAGCAGCAGGGCGCGGCGGTGTTGAACGCGCGGATTTCGAATCTATTATTGCTGCGCTTGTTGCGGAAGGGTTTTTCAAAGCAAAGGGCGATACCTTGTACGCGTAAGGGAAGATCTGTGGTAGGATACCTGAAACCCGTGGGGGAGTAGTCGGCGGTAGACGAGCCGCGGCCATGTCAACATACTGCTTATTTCAAGCTGGCTGGCCTTAATTGACAAGACTTACGGTGTGACTTTTGTCGCACCGTTTTGTGATGAGCCGGTGCGACGCATCGGTTTTTTTATGCCCAAAGATGCCAGGAGACATCGGGCGCAGACGAGGAGGTCCCTGTGGGGTTCATTGAGCTATTCTTGGTTGCTGTTGGTTTGTCGATGGATGCGTTTGCTGTGTCTATCTGTAAAGGTCTTGGCATGCGCAAGATCAATTATCGGCATGCACTGATCATTGCATTGTTTTTTGGCGTTTTCCAAGGAGTTATGCCCGTAATTGGTTGGTTGCTGGGCACTCAATTTGAAAGCTATATTACGAGCTTCGATCACTGGATTGCGTTTGGTCTACTTGTCATTATCGGCGGCAAAATGTTGTGGGATGCGTTTCATGAGGAAGCAACCTGCACCGACTGTGAACAGCCTAAAATTAACGTGAAAGAATTGACACTGTTGGCAATTGCAACAAGCATCGATGCGCTTGCCATTGGAATCACGCTTGCATTTTTGCAGGTTGATATAATTCGTGCGGCACTGACCATTGGCGTGATCACCTTCGTGCTGTCGTTTATCGGCGTCATTGTCGGTAAACGGTTCGGTGATAAGTATCAAAAGCGGGCTACTATTGCCGGAGGTGTTGTGCTGATTGCGATTGGCGTAAAGATTCTGCTTGAGCACCTGGGAATATTTTAAGATTAAAAGGTATCCAACCAGCACTATCTGTTGGTTGGATACGATCCGAGAATCTTCACTTCACGCAGTTTGAGCCTGAGGCAATTGAGCGCGGTTTGTACCTCAAGATCGTTAATAGATCCCTCGATATCGACGTGGAACATGTAATCACCAAGTGCTTGTTTGGTGGGACGTGATTGAATCTTGGTCAAGTTGATCCCTGCGTACGCAAATTCCGAAAGGATCATGAGCAGCGCACCGGTTTTGTCAGCCTGCAGGAACAAGGCAAGTGAAGTTTTGATTTTCTCACCCGTGAATACAGGCGCAGCTCCTTGACGTGCGATAAGTGCGAACGAAGTTTGGTTACCGAAGTGATCTTCGATACCTTCTTCATAAACTTTGGCGTTGTAGAGTTTGGCGGCAAACGCGTTGGCAATACCCGCAACATGCTTGTCTGATGCGGCAAGTTTTGCGCTTTCAGCAGTTGAGGATGTTGTGATGGTTGTGCGGCTCGGAAGCCTTTCGGCGATGAAGCGACGACATTGTGCGAGTCCTTGGGGGTGCGACACAATGGTGGTCACGTCTTCAAGCGTAGCTTCGGGGTGGAGCAAGAGGCAGTGATGGATGTCGAGCACCTCTTCACCCAGAATGTTCGCTGTACTCTTGAAGCCAAAATTGTCGAGAGTCATAGTAACGGGCCCCTCAAGGGAGTTCTCCGTTGCGACGACACCGTAGGTGCTTTTGCCGCGATCAACCGCATCGAAAATTTCATCGAATGACGCAAACTCAACCAGTGTAGGATTATCGAGGCCAAGACGCTCGGCAAATGCCAAAGCGGCTTCATGTGTATAGGTTCCAATTGGCCCGAGATAAGCGATTGAGGGTGATTCGGTCATTGTTGTACCATTCCTTTGCTGTGCGTTCGCTCCCATGTACTTAATTTGTATATCAAACCATCTTATCCTAGCGCACAACACCCAAGATAAGACGCTATAAGTCCGCGAAATATTTACATCATGGGGCGCCCTTTTGCGCGAACGAAAACCTTTCTTCTTTGGCCTATGTGTCTACCAAAGAAGAAAGGCTTCTTGTTGTTTCGAGCTATCGATGGCTCCTGGAGGTTTTGTCACACACCCTTATGCTGTTACGTTTTATTCGGCAGCAGCGTTCTTTCCTGCAATCATTCCAAAGAGAAGCGCTTGAATCAGGCCGTTTCCGCTTGAGTACACTGAGCCAGCGCGACAGGAGAACCCTTCGGTACAGCCTCCCGCAGCATAGAGGCCAGGAATTGGCGATTCATCAGGGCGGATGACATGGCCCTCAATATCGGTTGGCATACCTCCTTGTGTATGGCGAATCTCGCCCGTGATTTTCATTGCGTAATAAGGAGCATCGAAATTCTCAGGCAATTTTGAACGGTTGAAACCATCTTCTCCTTTTGCAATACCTTCCTTATATGCTTCGAACGTCTTTTCAAGAGTAGGGGCATCAATACCAAGGGCCGCGGCTAACTCTGCTGCAGTAGCTCCTATTGCTACGTGACCTGCGGATTGCCGCTCTGCAAACTCTTTGCTTTTTGCAGCTTGGATGTCAGTGAAGCACAGGTACCCAATGTGATCGGGCTGAGCTAGTACGTGAGGAGAAAGATCGGAATAGCCACCATATTCGTTTACGAAGCGTTCGCCGTTTTTGTTAACAATGATGGCTCCATTAGTTGCGAGGGCTTGGTGACCTGCGGTTGTATTGCTATCAACTCCGCGGAATGCGTGTCCTTGATAGGCGCCCATACACTGCAACTCAACACCGAGCTCTTCGGCCCACTGAATGCTTTCGCCCGTTGCACCCATTGCTACAACTTTCACAGCATCTGCGGTTTCGGGGCAATACTGCGCAATCATGTCGGGGTTGTTGGCAAAACCACTGGTTGCCAGTATGGTGCTTTTGGCGGTTACGGCACACTTCTTGCCATCATTTGTACCGTATACGCCAACAACGGTATCAGCGTCATCGAGCACAAGACCCTCGACTTCGAATGAGAGTATCTGCGTGATTGCATCCTGTGTTTTCATGTAGTCAACAAGTGTGGCAATAAGACCTTCGCCAGTTCCCTCTGCGATGTGCATACGACGAGCTGTCTGTCCAAAGCGCCCTCTTTCGTCGAGCTTCCAAACAACACCCTTCTTCTCTGTCCACTCAATCAAGCTCTTCGCATTTTCTGCTACAGCGTAGACAAGATCGGCGCGAACGGTGTAGTTAGTGGGACGCAAAATGTCGGTTGCCATTGCGAAAAAGCTGTCTTCTACGCCAGCATCTATTTGTTGTTTGGTTCCAACTACAGGAATTGCACCTCCCGAAAGCGCCGTCGCGCCACCGAGCTGACTGAGCTTTTCTGCCAAAATAACCTGCGCTCCGTTTTCAGCTGCACTCAATGCAGCGCAAATGCCTGCGCCGCCACCGCCAACGATCATGACGTCGGTTGTCAGTTGTTCTCTGTCCTTAACTTCAGACTGTCGTTTTGCATAGGTATACGCAGCACTTGAGGATTCGCTGCCAGCCTTTTTATCGGGCGTTGACGCCGGCGCACAACGCG
>JAVWLC010000261.1:0-3896 GCA_036638175.1 Raoultibacter sp.
CATTGAAATTGACACGTTCCGCGAATTACAGGAACTCGATAAATCGTACATCTAATAGTGTTCACTTAATTTGAATATTACATGAATTTGAACTAGAATTTACATTCTGTACCCGTTAATGCGTTCAAGAAGTATAATTAGCACCGCAAATTGAACAAAACAAGGGTATGGGAAATTACATGTCATTATCAAGGGATGAACTTCAGGTGCTCTCAGCATGCGCTGAGATTAGCGCTGCGCCACAGGATAAGGGCGATGGCCGAGAAATTCTCGACAACATTTGCGGGATTCTTGGGTGTGAACGTGCGGAAATTAGCAATCTTGTTCCGCTCCAAGAAGGTCTCACCAATCTGTCATTTAGATTTACCTGCCGAGACAACGTGTATGTCTACCGTCATCCGGGTGCAGGGACTGACGAAATCATTAACCGTCACAGCGAAGCATACTCGCAAAGCGTTGCGAAAAAGCTCGGCATCGACGACACCTTTATCCACGAAGATGGCGAAGCAGGCTGGAAGGTATCGATCTATCTCGATAACTGTATTGCTTTTGACTACCACAATGAAGATCACGTTGAACGAGGTCTAGCTCTTGCTCGCACTCTGCACACCAGTGGTGAAGTATCGGCGTGGCACTTTGACGTCTACGAAAAGGCACTGGAGATTATTGCTTTGCTGGAAAGCCGAACGTATCCGGTGTTTCGTGATTTCGACGAGTTGAAAAATCGCACCAGTAAACTGAACGATTGGGTAAAGGCCGATGGCGTGCCATCCTGCTTGTGTCATAACGATTTTTATCAGCCGAACTTCCTTGTCCTTGATGATGCCATGTATCTCATTGACTGGGAGTACTCTGCAATGTCTGATTATGCGAGCGATCTCGGTACGTTCATCTGCTGCTCTGATTACACCTTTGAAGAAGCAAAAGCAGTTATCACGCAATACTTCGGACGCACGCCAACCGAAGCGGAGATGCGGCACTGCCTTGCGTATGTGGGGATTAGCGCTTACTACTGGTTTGTGTGGGCCTTGTTCAAAGAATCGGCTGGTGATTCGGTGGGGGAATGGCTTACTTTGTGGCACCAAGCTGCACAAACGTACGGGAAGTACGCTGAAGAACTCTATGAAAAAGGTTCACGCTAACGGGATAGCTATCCCGCCAAGCTGCAAGATCATCGCCGTAAGCGGCACCAAGGAGAATGGGAAACATAATGGAATTGTTTGGGACTATCGTCGTCTATATCATCATGGCGTGCGCGTTTGTGGGAGCTATTGCTTCAGTCATTAAGCCAGAGAGTGAACTGGGGCAACAATTTGTGGCAGGCATCGATTCGATAGGACCGATCTTTCTGCCCGTAGCAGGCATCATGGCCGCAGCGCCGTTCCTTACGGCGTTTGTGGGTACCGTATTCGGACCTGCGTATGGTGCGCTTGGCGCTGATCCTGCGATGGCGGCTACCACCTTTATTGCTGTTGACATGGGAGGATATCAGCTTGCTGACGCGCTTGCGCAAACGCGTGAAAGCTGGATGATGGCAATGGTGACCGGCTACATGGCCGGAGCAACCATCGTGTTTACTATTCCTGTCGCTCTCAAAATGCTTCAGAAAAAAGATCGCAAATATTTAGCGCTCGGCGTTATGAGTGGCCTGCTTGCGATCCCCATTGGTGTGCTTGTTGCAAGCATTATTATTGCAATTGGTCACCCCGTTATTCGTGAGGTAGTTTCAACGAATGCCGAAGCAACCTATCAGGTGTTTTTGAGCTTCTCGCAGATTGGCCTCAACTTGATACCGCTTGTCATTGTCTGCGCGGTATTGGCACTGGGTTTGAAATTTGTTCCTGACGCTATGATCAAGGGCTTCATCGTGTTTGGTCGCGTACTTGAAAGTGTTCTTAAGATTGTCTTTGTGTTGGTGGTTATCGAATACTTTACAGGTGTGTTCACTACGGTCTTCGGTTCGTTTGGGTTTGATCCTATTATTGCGGACGAGGAAGATATCTTCCGTGCGCTTGAGGTTGCAGGTGCAATTGGCATGATGCTGTGCGGAGCGTTTCCTATGGTCTACCTTATTAAAAGGTATCTGGCACGTCCTCTTGAGATTATTGGTGGTAAGTTCGGCCTGAGTTCAGATGCCACCACAGGTTTGTTGGCTTGCTCGGCAAACGTTCTTGCGCTGCTTGCTATGATCAAGGACTTTAAGGCGCGCGATAAGGTTATCACCCTTGCGTTTGCCGTTTGCTGCGCCTTCTTGTTTGGTGACCACTTGTCGTTTACAGCAAACTTCCAACCTGCCATGATCATGCCCGTTTTAGTAGGAAAACTTGCTGCAGGAATTTGCGCCATTGTGTTTGCGAAGCTCCTTGCCGTCAAGAAGGCAGAACAGCTTGAGAAAGAAGACTTGTTGCTTGAGGTTCATGAGGCAACAGCCGCAGAATTTGAACGTCTCCAGACTGCAAAGTAAGGGCGCTATTTGCTTTCGCTCTCATCTTCGCAGTCTTCGACGTAGACGCCTTCTTGCGAAAAAACAGTAGCAAATGTTTTGAAGAAGATTTTTACGTCGAGTCCAAACGAGATGTTGCGTACATAGTAAACATCAAGCGCGAGCCTGTCGTGCCAAGCAAGAGCATTGCGCCCACACACGGCGGCATAGCCCGTGATACCGGGCCTCACAAGGAGCTTTTCACCCTCATCGCCCTCGTAGAGCTCGGTTTCACGTAAGAGATCGGGACGGGGGCCGATGAGGCTCATATCGCCTTTGATAACGTTGAGTATCTGAGGAAGTTCATCGATGCTTGTTTTGCGCATAAATGATCCAATGCGAGTCATGCGAGGATCATCGGATCCGTTGTAGGTTGACCCATCAGGCATAGTTAGATCAGGTGCGTTAACTTTCATTGAACGCAGTTTGTACATTTTAAATTCGCGTCCACCCTGACCAACGCGCAAAGCGTTATAAAAGACAGGTCCTTTGTCCTCGAAGTACACAAGGGGCGCAACGATAAGTAGTATGAGGCAGACGAATGGCAGCGCGACGATTCCAACAAGAAAGTCGCCGATCCGCTTGAAAAAGCGCGCATACATCAGTCGGACTCCCGCATGGTTTCATCGGCCGCAGCGTATGCTCGCTTAAAGGAGGCAACAACGTAATCGACATCGTCATCTGAAAGCAAGGTGTGAAGCGGCAAGCTAATTTCGCACTCGTATTGCGCAAAGGCATTTGGATAATCGGCTATGTCAAAGCCGAGATTCTTATAAGCAGTGAGCATTGGCAGCGGCTTGTAGTGTACGTTGGTGGCTATGCCATCTTCGGCCATGAGCCCGATCACCTGATTGCGGAAGGCCTCAGTTTTGCCAGGCATGCGGACTAGCATGAGATGTCCGCTTGAATTAGCCCAATCACCGTAGTGTTTGATGAGGACGGTTTCTACTCCTGCAAGACCTGCTTCGTAACGCGCAATAATTTCACGTCTGCGGTTGAGGAGGGCGGGGTAGCGATCAAGCTGAGCCAATCCAATTGATGCTTGGATATCGGTCATATTGCACTTCCAGCCAGGGAAAGCAATATCGTATTCCCATGATGATGCCTTTGTTTTCGCAAGCGCATCTTTGGTTTGACCGTGGAGCGATTGCAGCATAATGCCACGATAGTACTCATCTGAATCAAAGCTGTTCTCGCGCCAAGCAAGCGCACCACCCTCAGCGGTTGTGAAGTTTTTTACCGCATGGAATGAAAAGGCTGTAAAGTCAGCAACCGAGCCACTGGGCTTTCCGTGATAATCCGCACCAAACGAATGCGCACCATCAGCAACAACGACAACGCGATCAAAACAGCGCTGCAGATCGGTTTCGGGGCGCCACAAGCTTTTCTTGGTGGCAAGTACCCCAAAAAGCCG
>JAVWLC010000262.1:0-3895 GCA_036638175.1 Raoultibacter sp.
GCATCGTCGTACACCTCTGCTTGCCAGCTTACGATGCCGCGTTTTTGTCTCTAATAACAGCAATCCTACTACTTGGTTTTACCTCGCCAGCCTATGCCTATGTAGACCCTTCAGTCATGACCTACACTATCCAGGCTTTAGCGGGTGTGGCAGTGGCCCTTTCCGCAGTGCTTGGCGTCGCTTGGCGGCGCATACGAAAGCATCTACTACGAGCACTCCGCATCGACGAGAACGAGGGCAAGTACATCGAAAGTGAGGCACACAAGCTTGATGCGAACGCACCTGAGTATCAAAAGCGCTTAAAACAGGCAGACAAAGCAGCGCAAAACATGAAGACTAAACTAAACGCGAGAAAACCCGAGCGCTTATGCTGGGGCACACGCTTTCTATTTGCCCTGGCCGCAACCACGATGTTGTTTTACACCCTCGTGGTTGCGGGGCCTTTGGAAATTGTGGCAAGCAGCGTAAACAGCTTGCTCTTTACCGCAGTGGATGTCTGGGTTCCACTCGCCATCGTTGCACTAACAGGCGCTCTTACGTGCGCCTTGATTCTTTCACTAGTACGCGGACGAGCGTTTAGCGTATGCTTTGCGATCATTGCAAGCATCGGCATTGCCGCCTATGTCCAAGCAATGTTCTTCAACACTTCACTTCCTGCCGCCGACGGAACACAAGTTGCCTGGGCGGATTACACAACCATCACGTCAGTAAGCGCTATCGCCTGGATCGCTATTCTCGCTTCCGCCATTCTTTTGTCGATAAGAAAATCTCTAGCCTTCAAAGGTATTACCGCGATGCTGTGCCTTGTTGGCATCATTGCTCAATCGGTAAGCCTCGGTATTCTTCTTACCACCCCAGCAGGAGATGGATTAACACCCATTGACGAACGACCCTCAGTCACTACGCAGGGCATTTCAGAGGTATCGGATAAGAACAATATAATTATGTTCGTACTGGATACCTTTGATACGCGCTATTTACAGGAAGCCGTACAAGCTGATCCAAGCTGTCTCGATGATTTCACTGGATTTACTTGGTTCGAGGACACAACCGGTTCTATGATTCCCACCGTCTACGCGATGGCCTCAATGTTAACGGGCCAGACTCCTGATGAGAGCGATAAAACCTTTGACACGGCTTTGCTTATTGACTGGTATACGCAACGGGGACTGATCGACGACATCAACGCCCAAGGGTACGAAACGTATCTGTATGCCACCGACATTTATGATGCTATTGGGGCGCTTTCGGAAAAAGTAGAGAACATTAAGCAACCCGAACGTGAGATAGACTATCCATCCACTGTTGCAATGCTCGTAAGATGCTCGTTATACCGCGATGCGCCTTGGACTTTAAAACCTCTATTTTGGTTTTATACCGATCAAGTTAATACGGCCGCATTAGGTGGGGATGTCGAAAATTCGGAAGATTCCGTATGGACCATGGATGATGCTAAGTACTACTCTATTCTCAAAAACAAGGGCTTGGTAAAAACGGATATCGGAGAAAATGGGAGTTTTCGCCTCATTCATTTAGCTGGTACCCACGCTCCGTACACGATCGATCGCAATGCCGAACCCGCAGAAGGCGGCACGAATTATATCGAACAAAGTCTCGGCTCCCTACACATCGTACAAGAGTATCTGACCGAACTCAAAGAACTTGGTCTATACGATAACGCTACTATTGCCGTAACCGCAGATCATGGAGAATGGTATCTCGCTGATAATATATACCAACCCACAAGCCCCATGCTCCTCGTAAAGCCCGCAACAGAACTTGGTGGATCGAGCGAGCCAATCAAAACATCTTCGGTACCAACGGGCCATATCGATCTTGCTGCGACACTACTTGAAGCCGCAGGAGGCAACGCCTCTGCTTATGAGGGGATGAATATATTCAAGGTTCCCAACGCCGATCGTAGTCGCTACTACTATTCCACCTCAGTGGACGGGCTTTCCTGGACACGCATCAAGCAATGGGAAATCACAGGCAATGCTCTCGTCTGGGATAATTGGCGCGAGACAGGAGCTGAATGGCCCCTTGAATAGGGCTGATCGGAGTAAAGACGGACACGCCTAGCTTGCAGCATAGTCTACGGTGGTAAAAATGTGGAGCAGCACACTGCGTTGCATTTGCAGAAAACCCCACCTATACTGAGTAATTCGCAAACGATACACTATCGACGATTACATACAAAGAGGGCTCATGGCAACGAATATCGTGCAGAACAAATCATTCAAGCACAATTTTTTTGTGCTCTCGACTTTGGTATCCAAAGACTTCAAACTCAAGTATCGGCGCAGTATCTTAGGTGTCGTTTGGAGTGTGCTCAACCCTTTGCTAATGATGGTAGTTTTATCCGTCGTGTTCAGCTTCATGTTTCGGTTCCAAATCGAGAACTTTCCCCTGTATCTGATCTTGGGCAATATCCTGTTTGCTATGATGGCGAATTCAACATCGGACTCGATGATGTCCATTATCGAAGCATCACCGCTCATCAAAAAGATCCGCGTAGAAAAGCTAGTGTTTCCACTCGAAAAGGTTCTGTTCGAACTGGTTAATTTTGCCATCTCGCTCGTTGCTGTCGCTATTGTCATGGTCTATTACCAAGTGATGCCAACAGCAAACGCACTCTTCTTGCCCTTACTGCTCGTATACATGGTTATTTTCTGCACGGGACTTGGACTTCTCCTTTCAGCACTTGCCGTGTTTTTCCGCGACACCGTCCATCTATGGAGCGTCGTCATTACCGCATGGACGTATGCCACACCAATCTTTTATCCCATAGATCTGCTCCCCCCCTGGATGCAGGAAGTCATGAATTTCAATCCCATGTATCACTATGTGACATACTTCCGCGACATTATGATGTGGAACACTAATCCAGGCCTCGTCGAGAACCTTGTGTGTCTTGGAATGGCCTTACTCACCTTCATAATAGGCTTGATCGTATTCCGCAAAACCGAGCGCAAATTCATCCTCTACGTATAAAAGGGCGTCGTGACTATGAATAAACCTGTCATAAAAGTTGACCATGTTTTTATGGTTTTCAACATTGCAAGTCAGCAGTTAAACAGCTTGAAAGAGTACTTCATTACGATGCTGCATCACGAGCTCTTCTTCAAGGAATTTGCTGCACTCAGTGACATCAGCGTAACCATCAACAAGGGCGATGTGTATGGAATTGTCGGAACAAACGGCTCAGGCAAGAGCACCTTATTAAAAATCATTGCCGGTGTATTAGAGCCAACCCATGGAACCTGCGAGATCAACGGCACAGTTGCCCCACTCATCGAACTCGGTGCTGGCTTTGATGCCGAGCTAACAGCGCGCGAGAATGTCTATCTTAATGGTGCGCTTTTGGGATACAGCAAAGCGTTTATCGATGAAAACCTTGATTCTATCGTTGCTTTTGCTGAAATCGAGAACTTCGTAGACATGCCGCTCAAGAACTACTCGAGCGGCATGATTGCCCGTATCGCATTTGCCATAGCAACCGCCACGGTACCTGACATTCTTATTGTCGACGAGGCGCTATCCGTGGGCGACTTTTTATTTCAGAAGAAGTGTGAAGACCGCATCAATGAACTGGTCAAGGAGCACGGCACAACACTCTTGTTCGTCTCCCACAGCATTGACCAGGTAGAGAGCCTCTGCGAGAAGGCAGTCTGGATAGAAAAAGGGCATATGCGCATGCAGGGTCCCGCCGAAGAGGTATGCGCAGCCTACCGTCAGTTGGGATCAGAGTAGTTCTTAACAACACCCCCGTGAACACCTTTATCTTGGGGGGTAGCACTCGTTTTCAAACAACCAAAACAGTCATGACCATCGGCATAGCGTAAGCGATCACGCATCTGCGTATTCCTTCGCTCTTTGCTGCTTGCGATAATGC
>JAVWLC010000263.1:0-3867 GCA_036638175.1 Raoultibacter sp.
AAACGGCAAAGTCGAGCGGATCACGCTTGCGATCTTCCAATCCCTTGCCATCAGAACGCAGCGAACGGTGACCCGATTCCATCTCATCGATATTGCGGTTGGAAAGCTCGCCGTAGCTCGGGAATGAACGCACCGAGAAGTACACATCGCCGCTCACTTCGTAAGCATGTCCCGTCTCAATGAGCTCCTCTATCAGCTCGATCATCGAGTCGATTTCCTCGGTAGCTTTCGGACGAATATCAGGATCAAGCACGCCAGCAGCACGCATATCTTCGATAAACGCCGCCGTATATTCAGCGGCAACTTCAGCGGCCGAGCGGCCTTCTTCGTTTGCCTTCCCGATAATCTTGTCATCAACATCGGTGATATTCTGCACGAATGTCACCTTGAATCCACGCCACATAAAATAGCGGCGAATGATGTCGAAAGAAATAAAGGTACGAGCGTTCCCAATATGAATGTAGTTGTAAACCGTCGGTCCACACACATAGATGCCAACTTTTCCCAGCTCTACCGATTCGAAATCGACCTTGTTGCGGCTTTGGGTGTTATACAGTTTGATCATGCTCGCTCCTCAATCATTCGTTCCAACTCGTCGATACGAGCACTCAGGCGTTCACATTCTTCCGATACGGGATCAGGGAGACATTCGCGGTGCTTCGCTGCGTCATTTTTCTCCACTTCAACCCGCTTGCCATCGCGAATAACAATCTTGCCAGGGATGCCAACAACGGTGCAGTTCGGGGGCACATCGTTGACAACAACGGCGCCACCTCCCACCTTCGAGTGAGCACCAATCGTAATATTTCCCAAGATGGAAGCGCCAACACCCACCAGAACATGATCATCAAGCGTTGGGTGGCGCTTACCCGTTTCATTACCCGTACCACCAAGGGTTACGCCCTGGTAAAGCATTACATCATCGCCGATAACCGTGGTTTCACCAATGATGACGCCCATGGCGTGATCGATAAAGAAACGCCGCCCAATAACGGCGGCAGGATGGATTTCGACACCCGTCATGAAGCGGGTGAACTGCGAAGATATGCGAGCAATACTTTTTGCATTGTGACTCCACAGCCAGTGCTCAACAACGTGCGACCAGCGCGCATGAAGACCGGGGTAGGTCAACCAAATAACAAACGAGTTAGGCGCAGCAGGGTCGCGCTCTTTGACCGCCTTAATATCTTCGCCAATTGTCTTAAATATATTCATGGATGCATCTTTCTGTCAGGTGAGCATTGTAGCATTGCATGCGCCCTGCAGGCGCAAAAGCAGAGGAACGGTTAACGAATGCTACATCGACAAACAAGGCAGACAGCGCGTGCGGAAATACCCTCTTCGCGCCCCTCAAATCCAAGATGCTCGGTTGTGGTTGCTTTAACGCCAACACACGCAACCTCAACACCCATGGCACGCGCAAGATTCTCACGCATTGCATCGCGGTACGGGGAAAGCTTAGGCGCTTGAGCTGCTATGACGCTATCAACATCAAGTATCTCAAAGCCCTCTGCGCGCACTTTATCAGCTACGGCAGACAAAAGCTTGAGCGAATCGGCGTCTTTGAATGCAGGATCAGTATCGGGGAAAAGCTTGCCAATATCGCCGCCGCGAATAGCCCCAAGAAGCCCGTCGGCGATCGCATGCGCAAGTACATCAGCATCAGAGTGCCCATCAAGACCCCGCACGTGGGGAACATCGACGCCGCCTAAAATGAGCTTGCGCCCCTCAGCGAAGGCGTGCACATCAAAGCCGAGCCCAATGCGCAAGCGCGCCAGGGCACCGAGCTCAAGGTCTGACTGTCCCCCGACATCACTCATTTCTCAGCTTCCTTCATATACAACGATCGAACAGCTGCTGCGAGCAGCAAATAGTCTTCAGGAACCGTCAGTTTAATATTGTCGCGCTTACCTTCAACAACAAGCACTCGACCACCAAGACGCTCGATAAGCGACGAATCGTCAGTGCCCACAAATCCATCCGACAAAGCAGACGCATGAGCACGACGATAAATCCCCGCCCGAAAGACCTGCGGTGTTTGCGCATTCCAAAACACACGACGATCAGGCGTTCCCACAATGACACCGTTTTCAACGACTTTCAGAGTATCAACGGCAGGATGAGCAACAACAGCACCATCGCAATCAATGTTGCCCTTCAAAATGCTGATGGTGTGCAGGATGAGATCAGCTGAGATAAGCGGGCGGGCACCATCATGAAGCACCACATATTCAAACTCATCGGGCACAAACTCAAGGCCTGAGAATGCAGATTCTTGACGGCTTGGACCAGAAGGTGCCATTACAACAGGCGTTACAAAGGGAAACGGATCGATGGCGCGCTTGAGATATTCATCCTGCCGATCTTCGGGACATACGATAACAATAAGACCGATGTCCCCCACCGCATCAAACGCTTCAGCAGACCAGGTGAGAATCGGTTTCCCCGCAATCTCGACCAGCTGCTTGCCACCTTCTTTTCCGAAACGCTCGCCTGTGCCCCCCGCAAGAATAATTGCGGCGGTTTTAGGGTTCTTATCAACTTGTCCCTTGAGCCCTTCGAGGCTCTGCGACAACGCATCGAAATCGAGGTCATCGAGCACGAGGTCAGGCCGTTTGAGAACCTGAGGTGAAAAAACGGGGTCAATGGTCTTCGCCATGATCAGTGCTACCCTTCTGGATAAGCGATGCGCAAGAGCCGCTGCGATGTGCAGCGGCTCCGATATCCGCATTGCTGTACTGTCAAAAAACGCCTAGTCTGCGGCACCGCCCGACATCGAGCCTCCGCTCGAAACGCCAGCATTGCCCAGATCAAAGTTAGTCAAGAGCAGTTCGGTGTCTTTGGCTATGCTATCACGTTTACGCGGTGCGGGTATAGAGCCGCTTCCCGCAGCAAACGTAAGTTCATCATCTACAAAATCGACATCGATGACCGAGCCGCTTGTCCACTTACCTTCAAGTATCTGCTCAGAGATAGGATCCTCGAGCAGACGCTGAATAGCACGACGCAGCGGACGAGCTCCAAATGCCGCATCCGTGCCTTCCTTGGCAACGTATTTGCTCGCTGCCTCGGTCAGGTTGATGCTCATGTTTTGGCTGATCAAGCGCTCACGCAACTCGGCAACCATAAGGGTAACAATCTGAGCAATCTGTTCGTCGGTCAAAGACTTGAACACGATAATCTCATCGATACGGTTCAAGAACTCAGGCCTGAAGAGCTTCTTCATCTCACTCATCACGCGGCTCTTGATCTCTTTGTCAGACAGGCCGTCATTTGCATCACTTTGGAATCCAAGCGGTGTCGACTGCGCAATCTCACGAGCACCAACGTTCGAGGTCATGATGATGATCGTATTACGGAAATCAACCGTACGACCCTGTGAGTCAGTCAATCGACCTTCTTCGAGGATTTGCAGCAAGATGTTAAACACATCAGGATGCGCCTTCTCGATTTCGTCAAACAAGAGCACTGAGTACGGACGCTGACGAACAGCCTTGGTGAGCTGACCGCCCTCATCAAATCCAACATAGCCTGGAGGTGATCCAACCAGACGTGAAACCGAGTGCTTCTCCATGTACTCGCTCATATCGAAGGACAACAGCGCATCCTCAGAGTTGAACAAGAATTGCGCAAGCGCCTTAGAAAGCTCAGTCTTACCAACACCCGAAGGTCCTAGGAAGATGAACGATCCAGCAGGACGCTTGGGATCTTTGAGCCCTGACCTGCTACGACGAATTGCCTTCGAAAGCGCCGTGACAGCCTCTTCCTGACCGATGATGCGCTCATGGAGCACACCTTCCATGCGCAGCAGCTTCTCAGTCTCAGCCTCAGTAAGGTTAGAAACGGGAACACCTGTGGTCATTGAGA
>JAVWLC010000264.1:0-3858 GCA_036638175.1 Raoultibacter sp.
AACGTGGTTTCCCGTTTTGAACCGACAGCAGATATCCCCTCAGTGGTAACAGCCGCGGTTGAAAAACTGCTTTAGACATCGTGTTGTCTCCCAAAACTAACGCTGCGTATCCCATGCAATAAAGGCCCATGTGACAACCCGATCGTAATCAAGACGCAAGTTCTTTTGAGCGAGTCCTTTGCGATCGGGTGTTCCTGCTTCAGGATTCTCAATGAGATGTTCTTGCGTCCAGCTGGCAAGCCTTTCTAAGGCCGTTTTCGCTTCATCTGACTCTTTGTCCGCAAAAGCATCAAGGGTCATGCGAGAGAAGCCTTCGTAGGCCTCATCAAACGTATCGAAGGTGTCGGTGCGTGTACTTTCGATATAAGAGACCTCAGGTTTGAGTCCTTCGCCTGCCAAAATATTGAAAGCGTACAGGAAGTCTTTTCCGAATTCATTTTTTACACCAATGTCAAAAAGGATGCGTTCATCCATGCGTGGCGAAGATCCTGTTGAAAGGGTGATACACACACGACGCCGAGCGATGCTGGTCAGGCGCATGAGGGCATCTTTCATATCGGCGGTGGCAATTGAGCGCGAGGCGATGGCTATGTCGGTCATGCCTTCACGAACGCCAAAGGATGACCAATCGTCTTCCCAGCTCATCCGTTTGGGAAATACGGTGGTTATACCGCGGGCATCGAGTTCTTCCTGCATGCGATCAAGCATGCCTTGAGAAAAATCGGCTGCGACCACTTTGTGACCAGCGAGCCCCAAAGGAATACTGAGGGCTCCTGTGCCACAACCCATATCAAAGACGGTTTCGCCTGGCAGGATATGGGCACGTTCAAGGAATTGCTCAACGTAGGCGTTGGGGGAGTCCTTTGTCGAAAAGGTTTCCGAGCGCTTGTCCCAATACTCAGCATTGTCGGCTCGTCTGCGAGCAAGTTGCAGCTGTTTCCATTCCTCGTTCCAATCGGTGCTGGAGAGCTGAGGTGTGAAGTTTTGGGTCATGGAATCCCTTTCGTCGTGTCGGTATCCGTGTGCTGGTACTATACTAGCAAACTGCTAAGCGCAAAATTGTGCCGCATATCCAGATTTTTGCGGCTCATGAGATATCGAGAGAAGGAGCGTGTTTCCATGCAAGTCGAGCTTCTGTACCATACCCCTGATCCTGAGCGTGCAATCGCAACAGCGGCGCGCCTGTGCTATGCACCGGTAGGGGCGGCTGAACTCATGGAGACTATGCCTGATGAGCGAGCTCAAAGTGTGTTGGCAACCATTTTGAAAAGTGGACACCTTTCGACGCTTGAACATGCAAGCTACACCTTTGCCGTTGATGGCGTGTCGCGGGCGCTTACCCATCAGCTTGTTCGTCACCGCATTGCAAGCTTTAACCAGCAGAGCCAGCGCTACGTGGCGTTCACCGATGGTCTTTCGGTGATTAAGCCTGATAGCGTGGCAGAAAATACTGAAACCGATCGCCTTTTTGACGAAGCAATCGATGCTGCTTTTGCAGCATACAGCGCTTTGCTTGAGGCGGGTGTCCCCGCTGAAGATGCACGGTATTTATTGCCGAATGCGGCCGAAACAAAGATTGTTATCACCATGAACGTGCGTGAACTCCTGCACTTCTTGAGTCTGCGCTGTTGCAATCGAGCGCAATGGGAAATTCGTGCTATGGCTGATCGGATGCTTGAACTCGCAAAACCAACCGCTCCGTATATCTTCATGGATGCAGGTGCTCCTTGTATCCGTGGGGCATGTCCTGAGGGCAAGATGACCTGCGGAAAGCCGTTCGCGAAGGTTGTTCGCGGCTAGCGGAATAATTCGCCACTGAAACGTTTGAGGCTGCGTGGTGATGCGCAGCCGATGGAATGGATATAAGAATGGACCAACCAAATCAAACCGAGGACCCTTCAACTCAGGCACATGCGGTCGAGGTAAACGTGAGCAATGAAGCCGCTGAGGCTTCAAAGCGAGCCAGCGATCTCAAGCGTGCTTTCAAGGAAGACGGTGCGCTCAAAACTCACGTTGGCGGACAAGCGCTCATCGAAGGCATCATGATGCGTGGTAAGTACAACTGGTCGGTTGCTGTGCGTGAGCCCTCGGGCGATATTTATACCGAAGAACATGACCTCAATTCGGGTAAAAAGAAGAACACCTGGATGTATTGGCCGCTCGTGCGTGGATGTCGCGCGCTTGTTGAATCGCTTATTCTGGGCTACAAAGCCCTTGAGATTGCGGCGCTCCATGCTTTTGCTGAAGAGCCCGAAGAAAAAAGCGATGAGAGGCCTGTTGAAGCACAGGATGGAACACCGAGCGAAATGCCTGGTGAAGCATCGAGCGAAGCGCCGTCCAAAGACACGTTTTCGTGGAAAGATGATTTTGGTCGCCCCGACACCATGATTGATGCTTTAGGGGCGCAGTCTGAACTTAAAGTTGAGCATGCTGAAGCGGAGTTTGCTGCAGAAGAGGAATTGCTCGAAGATGAATTCTCTGCGGATGAAAAGACGCAAAAGAAGTCTTTTCTCGATGAAGAAGTCGAATTTGGCAAGAAAGAAATGGCTATTTCAATGGTCCTTGGTCTTGTCCTAGGCGTTGTGCTGTTCATCGTTGCACCAGCGTTTATTACGAATCTCATCGTTGGTGAATACGACAAAAACACACTGCTTTGGAACCTCGTTGATGGCGTTCTGCGCGTAGGCGTGTTTGTGTTCTATATCTGGCTTATCGGTAGAATGGGCGAGATCAAGCGCATGTTTGGCTATCACGGTGCCGAGCACAAAACCATCCACTGCTACGAACACGGTCTTGACCTTACGCCTGAAAACGCACGGAGTTTCCCGCGCCTTCACGTGCGGTGCGGTACAGCGTTTTTGATCATGGTTATGGTTATAGCAATCATTATCTATACCGTGACGCCAATCAATGGACTCATTGCGGCGTGGGGTGTTCCAGACGGAGCGCCAAAACTCATTTTGGTTATCCTGGTTCGTATCCTGCTTATGCCGGTCATTGCAGGTATCTCGTACGAAATCACCGTAAAGTGGGCGGGTAGTCGTCCGAACAATCCCTTAGTAAAGGTGATCTTGTGGCCAGGCATGCAAATGCAGCGCCTGACCACCAATGAGCCTGATGATGGGCAGATTGAATGTGCGATCAGGGCTATGCAGCTGGTGTTAGAGCGAGAGCAAGCCGAAGAAGCGCACGCTCAGGAAGCTCAATCCGAAGAAACTCAAGCGGCATCTCCCGCATAGCGCTACATAAGAGACGCGATCTTGCACGCCTGTGCAAGATCTGATGCTTTGCGCGTTACTTGACGAGCAGGAAGATTGTCACGGTTGAGCCAGATGGGCTCAATGCCTATTGATGCAGGGCAGCGATAATCGTTATCGACGGAATCCCCAATGTGAACAACCTCATATGACTTGAGGCCTGTTTGCGCGAGTGCATACTCGAAAATTTTAGGGTTGGGCTTGGCAAACCGTGCCTGTTCGCTTGTGAACACACCCGTGGCTGAAAGGCCGTGGAAGGCCATGGCGGCATCGACAAACTGATCGTCGCTGTTGGTTACAAGGTAGATGGGGACCTCTAGCTGTGCGAGAAAGTCTTTCGTATCATCATAGAGGGGTGGATTGCACCAGTATTCAACCATCAAATCAGTGAGTTCATCAGGGTCCGCTTGTGCTTGAAATCGCTCGATGGTTTGCTGGAAGCTCATGCGTGCAAGTTCTCGTTGAGGTCGATACTGTTCTCCTGAGTATTCGTCCATGAGGCGCACGAATGCTCGATGCCAAAATGCTACAACTTCATTGGCGCTTTCGGCAGTGCCTGATTTGAGGACGCGCTTGACTACTTCGCGATATTGCGGTCCAT
>JAVWLC010000265.1:0-3850 GCA_036638175.1 Raoultibacter sp.
CTCCGTCGAAGATGCTGCGGGATTGTACGGTGTTTCGCGCCGAGGATTTTTCACTCAGGCGAAAGATGTGGCCAAAGACGCCGCCGAGAAAGCAGCCGTTGCTGCGCTCAAGAAGGAGCTGGGCGAAAAGGCGCCATCGTTGCGCGATCGCCTGAAGATGAGCGGCAACGCGCTTCCGCAGTTTAAGGCCGAGCGCCGCATGGGCGTGCTTGATGCGCTTGATCACATAGGTCGGCCTGTTGCCGAAGAGATCGATACGCGGTTGTGGGGTACTGTTGCCATAGAGACCGAGCGTTGCTCATCGTGCAACATGTGTACCATTTTTTGCCCGACAGGGGCGTTGAAGAAAAGCGAGCTTGAGCCTGAAGACGGCGAAGGAAGCTTCCTGGAATTCTCAACGGCGGATTGCGTGCAATGCCGCATGTGTGAAGACATCTGTTTGAAGTCATGCCTGACGGTTAGCTCAGTTGTTTCAACTGAGGATCTGTTCGACTTTGAACCGCGCATGATTCATCTTCCTGAACCTCCTGCTAAATCGGGGATTCTTTCTGGTCTCAAGAAGAATCGATAATGTGTGATGGAAGATATGCAACTGGATTCATCGCTGCGCAAACTGCAGGTCAAAGATTCTGAGCGAAAAGGCTTTTTGTCTATTTCGCCTGTTCCCATTGGCAACATGTTCAGTGCATCGGCCCTGCTTGTGGGAGCTACACTGGGCGCTGGTCTCACGTTGTTCGATAGCTTACTTGCCATTATGTTCGGCTTCGGGTTTGTTATGTGTTACATGTGCTTCGTTGTCATGGAGGCAGTTGATACGGGCCTTCCAACGGCGGCGTTTGCAGGCGCTGCGCTTGGGAGATCGGGTGCGCGCTACCTGGTAGCAATCATCGTGGGTATTGCGTGTCTGGGATGGTTTGGGATCCAAGCCTCGGTCTGTGGCGTTTCGTTTTCTCTCATGATGAATGATCTTGCGGGTATCGACATACCCGTTTGGGCCTCAACGATGTTCTGGGGCGGCGTCATGGTTGTCACAGCGGTCTACGGGTTCAACGGATTGCGCTATCTTGGATACATTGCAGCGCCGCTGCTCGCCATCATTTGTATATACGGAACGGTCGTTTCGGTTTCGACGACGGGTGGCATTGGCATGCTGGTCTCGTATGTTCCCGCGCCCGGTGCTGCCATTGGTCTTATTGCAGGCGTGAACTATGCGGTGGGGCTCATTGCGATGCTGGGCACAACAGCGGGCGATTTCATCCGCTATGCGAAAAGCCGCAAAACTGCGGTGTTGACCTGCCTTGCGGGGCTGCTACCTGCGGGCATTGCGGTACTTATGATGGGCGCTATCATGTCGATCGCAACAGGCGAAGGCAATATCGCGGTCATCATGGCATCGTTTGGCCTGCCTGCGGTGGGGCTTGTTGCGCTGGTCCTGTCAACGTGGACCGTCAATGCAGGCAACGCGTATTCGGCGGGCTTGGGATTCTCGGTCATGCTGGGGCGTGATACCGATAATCGCAGGTCAACTACTGCTGTGGCAGGGCTGATTGGCGTGGCGTTTGCGGTGGTGGGTATTCTTGACCACCTGACTGTCTTCCTAAACGTGCTCTCAGCTTGTGCACCTGCCCTGGCAGGAGCGATGGTGGCAGATTATTGGATTGTGCGCAAAGGCGACAAAACAAAGTTTTCGATTGAGCCTGGGTTTCGGTTGCCTGGCATGGTTGCATTTTTTGGAGGCACACTGGTGGCGCTTGTCACGGGTGGCACGTTTGGCATGATTGAACCGCTTACGTTTCTCAACATGCCGTTTTTCATTGGGCCGGTTAACGGGATTGCCGTATCGATGGTCTTGTTTTTGATTGTGTATCGTTTGCAGCAGAAAAGTGTTGTTGCTGGTTCGGCGGACGTAGGTGTAAGCGTTGCGCCCGCTACCGACACGGTTGAAGCTGCTGGTAAGAAGTCGTAGTTTTTATATCCGAGGCGAAAGGATAGGTATATGAGAGAGTTAGGAATCCAGGAAATCGAGGACATTGCCCTCGGTGCCGCGCTGCTTGGCGCAGGTGGCGGTGGTGACCCGTATATTGGTAAGCTCACCGCAATTGCTGCGGTTAAGGAATGCGGTCCCGTGAAGATGATCAGCATCGATGAGGTTCCTGATGGATCTTTCATTATGCCGTCAGCCTCCATGGGTGCTCCTTCTATTCTTTCAGAGAAGGGCGTTGGCGCCAACGAGTTCGCTAAATTGTTCGAGATGATTGAGCGCTACTACGGCAAGAAAGTTTACGCGACCATGCCCATCGAGGCTGGCGGCGTGAACTCCATGCTTCCCATTGCTGCTGCGGCGCGCCTTGGCATCCCCATGGTAGATGCCGATGGCATGGGAAGGGCATTCCCTGAGCTGCAAATGGTGACCTTTACTATTGGCGGCGCTTCGGCAACACCGATGGCGTATATCGACGAAAAAGGCAACTCGGGCGTACTTGAAACCATCACAAACAAGTGGACCGAAAACATTGCTCGCGCGGTTACAACGGAATGCGGCGGCACGCTTACCATATCGCTGTTCTGCATGGATGTAGAAACGCTGCGCGAGTATGGCGTACACGGCATTGTGACGCGCTCTGAGGAAATCGGCCGCGCAATTCGTACGGTTAAGGATAGCGCCATCAATGAGACGCCTGAGGAATACTTCTTGCGTTTTGTGGGTGGACATCGCCTGTTCAAGGGCAAAATATCAGACGTGTTGCGCGAGGTGCGCGGCTCGTTTAACTTCGGCAAAGTTGTGCTTGAAGGCATTGGTGACTGCAAGGGAAGCTCAGCCTACGTTGAGTTCCAAAACGAAAACCTGTGCTGCGTTGTTGACGACGAGATTGTAGGAACAACTCCCGATTTGATCTGCTTGGTAGACACCGAGACGTTCCAGCCTGTTCCCACCGATGCCCTCAAGTACGGCAAGCGTGTGCTTGCGGTTGGTCTTGAGTGCTTCCATTTGTGGCGCACACCTGCAGGCATTGAGTTGGTGGGTCCACGCTACTTCGGCATCGATACCGATTACATTCCCATCGAAGAGCGTTGTGTAAGGAAAGGTGGCAGCCATGTATAAGCTGGGAATTGATGTTGGCGGCACAAACACCGATGCCGTACTTATTGGCGAAGACCTCTCCATTATTGCGGCGGTCAAGCATCCAACCTCGAAAGACATCACGCAGGGCATCATGGGCGCCATGGATGACGTGCTGCAAACAGCGGGCATCGACCGTGCGCAAATTGGTCAAGCCATGCTCGGCACCACGCAGTGCACAAACGCCATTGTCGAGCGCAAAGACTTGGCTCCCATAGCCGTATTGCGCATTGGTGCACCAGCAACGGTAGGCATCCCGCCAATGGTTGACTGGGCCGATGATATCAGCGCTGTCAGTGTTGCCGAAACCATTATCGAAGGCGGCTTCGAGTACGATGGCAAGCGTCTGGCTGAATTTGACGAAGCGGCATGCCGTGCATTCTTTGAGGGAGTCAAAGGCAAAGTCGAGGCTATTGCTATCACCTGCGTCTTCTCAACCGTTCGCAACGATGATGAGCTTAAGGCTGCTCGCATTGCCGCTGAAATCCTCGGCGAAGACGTGCACATTTCAATCTCAAGCGAGATCGGCTCAATGGGCCTGATCGAGCGCGAGAATGCAACAATCCTCAATGCTGCCCTCTATGATGTTGCCAAGCGATTCACTGAAGGCTTCGCCGCAAGCCTAGCAGATAAAGGCGTCACAAACGCCGAGGTGTATCTTTCTCAAAACGATGGCACGCTCATGACCATGGAGTACGCGCGCCGTTATCCTATTCTCACCATTGCCTG
>JAVWLC010000266.1:0-2510 GCA_036638175.1 Raoultibacter sp.
TGCAGCATTAACGACCTCGCCCTTTAAAGTTTTGTCTGGCTGGCTTGGCATTAAAGCGCTGGTTGTTCATACGACGTCCAGCAACATCATGCTTGTTACGTACAGCACGGAGATTAGGATCAGGCTCTTTACGAATACGCGGCTCATCCAGTTCGAAGAAGCCTGTGTTTCTAGTGCGCAGCATCTTGGCCGATACTTCTGCAAGCGCAATCAGACCCGAGTCACGTACCTCATAACCAGACTCCAACGCAAGGCTGCGAGCCAGATCTGTATCATGACCATTGAGCACAAGCACAAGTTGTTTGTCTCGCGCATGGGCCGACAGATGAGCCATAGACTCAATGGTCTTTCCACCAATTTGGCCTTTATCGTTATCAAGCATGAGCGCAAACAACACGACGAAACGCGGCTCTAACGTCTGCCCTTCTTCGAATACAGCGTCAGGCAAGTCACCTTCATGCGCTTCGCGTTCTGCATCAATAGCTTCACGACCCTTTTCGAGATAAGGCTCAATCGCTTTATAGGTAAGCGTATGCGCAGTTTTATCGTCATTGGCTTCGTGTGCCATGCGAGCAGCTTCAATGTAAGCACGACCACGCCAGTACGCTTCGATATCCTTAGCCGTTATCTCAATTAGTTTCCCAGCATCGTTCTGCATCTTTCCCTCCCTCAACACGAATCCCTAACGGCACAACATCGGCAGCAATGATTGTCTCACTACATTGTCCGACAAAGAATACGTTCTGCTTACGTCTGATTAAACGCCATATGCGCACAGGCTCAAGGTTCATCGACTGATAGAGCGATATGCTTATCGGTTCGTTGGAAATCACAGCAGCATAGTTGCGCGTACTGCCAATCTCATACACAGCAAACACAACTTCCCGAGACACATCTTGATTTGGATTGACAGTCCGCATCAGCATAATGCTTTTGTGGAATCGAGTCTCGACGAATTTGTCTTCGTCCATAACGTTTTCAAAGATGTGGATCGACAGCTTTGCCATGATGCTTCCTCATATGAATCGACAGGCGATGAGCCAACAACTGATCGTAGCGCTTTAAGTTCATATTACGCATATCAGCCAGAGTATTATTGGCCACACGCAGTACGTCACTGTCGGCTCGCACAGGCACTGAAATGCACCCGTTGTCTACAACTACCATAGACTCCCACTTAGGCTTTTTAATGTGGTCGCATGTGATTACTACCTTGAGTTCACGCTTGCGCCAACCCCACCAGCTTGTCTCGTTAACGCGCACAACAGCGGTGGCCTGTTTGTCTCGCACGTTCATATCATCAACGAGAACGTTACGGGTTTTAAATGGAGGAAGCTGTAGTTCCATACTGATCTCCGATACGCAACGTGTGGCCGTTATAGTCGTGGGCTTCGACCAGAGCATTGTGATATTGCGCGATGACTGTATCAGGGCATTCACGCTCCAGTTGCTGCATGTAGTCCAAACAGTAGATGCGATGGCCGTCTGCCATTGTTCGATACACATCCCCCAACAATTCGATTACAGCACGACGCACGTTTTCTTGAGCGCGGGTAAACAGGCGAACAAGAAAGAACTTCTCGGCGATGTATCGCGCACCGTACACAGGATCTTTCTCGTAGACGTCTTTGCAGTTATCATAAATATCACCGCACTTGAGTGTCTGTGCCTGATGACTTGCCATAAGTAGGCGAGACACATTTCCCCAGTATTTCTCAACACGCGGAGTACCTTCTGGGTACACGTAGTTAGTGACTTCAAACACGATATCAGTTACTTGTACACCAACCATGTTCTCCAAAGTATCCCGCGATACATCGCAATCTTCTGGAACATCATGCAGATAGGCTGCCGCAACGATCTGCTCACCGACGTTAAATCCAGACAGCCATTCTGCTACACGTACAGGATGATTAATGTATGGTTCGCCAGTGAACTTACGTATCTGATCAGAGTGTGCTTGAGTTGCTACAAGTTTTGCGATGTTAGTAAGCATGAGATACCCACGGGTAAAGGTTATAGAGATCACCGCGCATGTATTTAATCTGCGGGTAGTTGTTGACGATTCGTATTTCGTAGAACGGTTTGTTCGGAGGTGGATCTGGGATTAGACCAAATCCAGCACCGCGATTATCGTCGAAGTGGTACAGGTCATCTTCTCCGCGAATGATGCCTATTACTTCATCACGGTGGTCGATATAGGGCTCCAGCCAAGACACGAATCCAAGCAGACGATCAGTGCCTGCTCTACGCCGTGTGAAGTTAGCGCATGTGCGAATATACGACACGACACCACTACCATGAATAAAGTTACGTTCAGGCATAACACCAGCGAAGCCTTCCGAGTCACGGCAACCAAGCGCAGCACTAACGTCAATACCTAAGTGCAGGAAGTCATCGAAGCCGTGAGGATTGTTATGCCACTGCTTCAACATACTGATAACTTCTTTTGGAGTATCTGGCTTAAGGCGAATATTCCATTCAACAACGAATGAGTAGCTCATACTTTT
>JAVWLC010000266.1:2610-3847 GCA_036638175.1 Raoultibacter sp.
CACTGAATGCTGTTATGCACTCAATGATTTTATCCACCTTGTCTAGGTAGAGTTGGTCACAGTCGCACTTAGTCTGGTCGAGCGTATGAATTACAACGTAAGACGATCCCCATGCGACTGCGAACTGCCCGTATGCTTTTCCACTGAATGGACTAACGTACACTTCCCAATTCATGGCTTTCATTGACGGGCTTTTAGCGAGAAACTTTCTTCCTGTCTTTTTGACGATTGGTTGAGGCTGCTTTAGCGGCTGCACGTCTTCTCTTCCTATATGTAGCTTTGATACGCTCATATTTACAGATTAGGTTATGCGCCCATTCAGCGGCCTCGGCCAAGTCATCTCCGTGACAACGTTTAGGCCAACACCAACAGCCGAGTCGTTTCCCATATAGTTCAAGCAGATCATCCAGAGTGATAATGCCGTTACGTATCTTGCGCCACAGTTCGTCGTGGTGCTCATCGCAAACACGGTCACGTTCCTCTACAGTTTCTTTCGTCATGTAGTGCTTGTTGCCCCAACGCGTCTTACGATCAATACGGATATCGTAATCGTTATTGCCGTTACGCATATTAACTACACGGGTCTTTGGTCCAAATACAAGCATAGGGTCTCCTTAGAGATTGATAATATCGGGCGCCTCGTAGGTAATCTTATCTTGGTTTACAGTAGGTGCTCTGGTTTGGTTGCAAGCTGAATTAAAACAAAAAAAAAGGGCGACCCTTAGGCCACCCCTTGTTTATCGCAACATACGAACCACCGCGTAATCGTCTACTGTAGGAGAGAAGTCTGTTAAGAAAATCGTTTTGCTTACAGCACAACGACCAGACACTATTACGTTGTTGGCAAGCACTCTTAGGTAGAGAATTTCTGTCAGAGTTTCCTCGATTGCAAATGCTTCGTAGAATTTCTTCTTGCCCATGATAATCACAGGAGAACCATTAACAAGAGGTCTACTCATCTGGGACTCAAGATCACGTTACCGCCTACGACACAGTACGGTGTGTTGAAGAAACTTAATGCGCCTTTAAAGCGAACAGGGTCGACGGCGTGACAGTCTTTCAGTTGTAGACCTACAGGCCCGAAGAAGAACGGGTCATCGGATTGTGTCGTTGTACCACATAGCGTGGCATAACCAACAATAGCGCCTAACACGAACTCATGCTTCTCAGGCAATTTAATATGCAGACCATCACATATCTCTTTGGCTGCCCGCATGTCATCATCACTCGGACGCTT
>JAVWLC010000267.1:0-3816 GCA_036638175.1 Raoultibacter sp.
TGATACTCCAGACGAGATCCTTGAGACCTTCTGTCAAGGATTGACAGAAACCAAGCAGATGCTCATTGAAGACTTCGATGTTCCTGAGGCTAATTTTCTCAGCTGGAAAGAAGATAAATCCTCCAAGTCACCACTCATTAACTTCTTTTTGCCTGAATACCCAGAAATCGAAGGTGGCGACAAGGTAGACATCTTGACGGTATCACGTGAAGAGCTGGGAGCATCCCATCTTTGGAACTATTACCGGAAGAAAATCTTGTCACTTTCCGATCAGATCGATCTTTGGTTTAACGCACCCGCCATTCATCTCTATCAAGACCCCGTCAGCAATGCTGTTATCGGCGTAGAGGTAGATCATAACGGGAAAAAGGTGAACATCCGCGCTCTGAACGGCGTCGTTTTGTGCGTTGGTGGATTTGAAAACAACCGAGAAATGGCAGAGTCATATCTTGGACTCACAAAGTATTCCGTTACAGGAACCATGTACAACACTGGTGACGGAATAAAGATGGGCTCTGAGGTTGGCTGCGATTTCTGGCACATGGAGGCATATGAAGGTTACACCTGGATCTGGGGTGGTGCGTCATCAGTTTTGAAACCAGATCAACACTCCGTAGTCGGTCAGTGGAATAACCCCAGCGTCGTAAACGGAAGCTATATCATCGTCGGAAATGATGGACAGCGTTACATGACAGAAGACGCTATGGCACGCCATGGACATATGCCAACCAACGGTGAGTGGGTCATGCTGAAACGCCCCGCATCTACGTACATTATCTTCGATCGGGCTCAAGCTGATTTGTTTGAACAGTGGCAAGGTTACGGAGTTCCCAGCAATTGCATGGATCAAGCCATTACAGCCAACAGCATCGCTGAACTGGAATCTGCGCTCGGTATACAAAGTGGAAATCTTCAGATCTCTGTTTCGCATTTTAATGATGCTGCCACAACGGGCTTAGATCCGGAGTTTAGGCGCTCACAAAAATCAATGCGCGCCTTTTCAGAAGAAGGCCCCTACTATGCACTAGAAATCGTACAAGCTGTACTCAATACGCAGGGTGGGCCACGCCGCAACGAAAAAGGCGAGGTAATCGGAATTAGCGGAAAGCCGATTCCTCATCTTTACAGCTCAGGAGAATGTGGCGGTATTGCCGCTTATCAATACAATGCAGGCGGCAATATGGCAGAATGCTTGATCTTCGGGCGTGCTGCTGGAACAAATGCTGCTGCTCAAAAAGATCCTTTGCCACCTTTGCCAACCAACGTAAAATCTGAGATCAAATATAAAGCGGGTAATGATTGCAGCGATCCCGCTGAATTGGATCTTTCCACTATTCCCGTGGGTGAAGGCGAATACTTGGGCACGTCTACCTCTGGTATGGGCGGACAAATGATCGTAAAAGTAACAACCGACGGCAGTAAGATCGAAAAGATCGATATTGTTGAACAGCGTGAAACTTCAGACATTGGATCGATCGCTGTCGAAAAGATGCCTCAAATGATTATTGATGCCAACTCAACAGATGTTGACGTGATAGCAACGGCCACCATGTCAAGTCGTGCCGTAAAAGATGCTGTTGCTGATGCCCTATCGAAAGCGAAGTAGCAGAGCTTTTTTAACGCGTTCTGCGGGCGCTTTGGTCACCTGACACCAATCAGGCCCGCTTCGCGATATATGCGCCTCCCTCAGCGCATAGAACCCCTAGAGCCAGTGGTTTTGGCTCTAGGGGTTCCTTATTGTGGGGCTATAGGCTGAATCGAAAAAGGTCACCGAGTAAAAACTCGATGACCCACTAGTTGTATGGTAGTCCCGACCGGATTCGAACCGGCGATCTCCGCCTTGAGAGGGCGGCGTCCAAACCGCTAGACGACGGGACCATTTGTGCATCCGTGGAATTGTATACGCACGGCTTGCGTTCGTCAAGGAAAACTTGACGTTTCAACCAGGTATGGTGACCTGAAAGAAAATGGCTGGGATGGAAGGAGTTGAACCCTCACATACGGTACCAGAAACCGCTGTCCTACCATTAGACGACATCCCAGTAGCAAACGTTTGAATCAGACAACCACAGGGTTTCCTGGTTCAGACGCGAGTGAATATATTACTTACACCAAGCGTCTTCGTCAAGCCCGCATTTCATACATATAGGCATTTTATGCAGATTGAGTGCCTTGAGGTTAAGAGCCGCTCATTTTCCCTGCTGACGGTTTAAATGACCAGAAGATTTATAGCGCCTAAGTTCTGATAGGTTTGCCTTACACTTCATCCCAAGGCGCAAGAGCGGCCGCGTTAGCTCCTGCGATGCGCCCAAACACAAGACTCTCACCGTTATTCCCCGATCCTTGGTAGATGAGGCCCCACATTGAGCCAAGTTCACCAGCGCTGTATAGACGAGGTATAGGCTCACGCGTAGTAGCCAAAACCTGCGCATCAGCATTGCGAAGCGGTCCCCCTTGTGTATTCATCAGTACAGGATATTGAGCTATCGCATAAAACGGTGGTTCAATAATCTTCGCTGACACATTATCAGAGTTAGCTTGCTCAAGATAAGCGGTGTTAGCAACTGAGCCAATCGGCCTACCGAACTGAGCATCATTCCCGCCTTCGATGTTGCTATTCCACACCTCAATTGTAGAAGCAAGTTCTGCAGGATCAATGCCAATTTTTCCAGCAAGTTCTTCAATCGTATCTGCCTTAACTATCCAACCTTTCTCAATTTCGGCTGTATTATCTTTGCTCCACTCATAATCATTCAGGTTCTTACTTGCGCAGACTTGTCCGTATTTCCTGCCAGCTTCGTCAAAGACTCGATATGAAGGGATGCGAGGATATTCAAGTTCAATAGCATCGTAAAAATCAACTGCGAGAAGACCAGCGTGAGTTTCAACACTCTTTTCGTTCACGAAACGCTTCCCATGTTTGTCTACCCAGATCATACTCGGAAGAAAATCTTGGAATGAAAAACCAGCATCAAGTTCGTTTGCTTTAAATCCCAAAAATGCCGACGTTCCATTCATATGCCACAACTCAGCACCAACAGCTTGCGCCATAAGAATGCCGTCACCCGTGTTGCCAGGGTTTCCAGCAGCATATATTGGATACCCCTTTACGTTATTCTGAAGCATCTCTTGGTTGTACTCATAACCGCCCGTCGTAAGAATCACACCGCGCTTCGCCTTAATAGTTAACTCACTGCCCCCGCTGCTTGCTGCAACACCAATAATTTCTCCTTCTGTATTTGTGATCAGACGAGTAGCTGGTGTTTCAAGCAACACCTCAATTCCTCTATCGAGCTCCACGGCATCACTAAGAACACCAAAATACTGCGCGCCCCGTACTCCCGCCCAAAAATCATCGCTTTTACCACCCTCGCGAGGTGTAATGCAATGCTTGTACATGCTTTCAGCACCCTTAACTTCAGCAAAACCCGCATGACCATATATTGTTGTTTGCACATTCTCGTTAAGCGAAGTAAACCATTCGAGATTCTTAACGCTTTCGTCAGAGAATTTACGAACGAGATCATCCTTGTAAACCGAATGAGAAAACTCATAGAGTCCTTTAATGTATGTATACGCTCCATCACTATCGTTTGGACTCAAAAAACCACCACCACTGTTCGCCGTATTACCACCGCCTTGTGGCATTTTCTCGAGAATGATCACTGCAGCACCAGCATCATGGGCTGAAATTGCTGCAGCTGCACCTGCTCCACCATACCCAACGACTATAACGTCGGCTTCCTTATCCCATTTCGTATCATCTTTCGTCTCATTAGATGATGCACACGAGCTCAAAAGCGCACCACCCGAAAT
>JAVWLC010000268.1:0-3811 GCA_036638175.1 Raoultibacter sp.
GCCATCAGACAAGAACCCTACCGCTTTGCCTTGCGCATCAACCAGCGGAACTGCGCTGATGCGCTTGTCAACGAGGAGCTTCATAGCTTCGATGACTGTTGCATTTGAGTTGAGCGTATAGACATCGCGCTTCATGATGCCTTCTAGCACCGCACGTCGTGTATTGTCGGGATCGGTCTCCGATGCCTCGCCGGGTTTATCCTTAACGAAGACAATGGTGAGAATAAGACCAATAACACACAGGATGCCTGCAACAGCGAAGGCCGCATTAATACCCATAAGTGTTGCGTGATTGGCATCCATGGTGGAACTTGAGGCGCTGGCCGCAATAGTGCTTACCGAGATGATGACAGCCGTACCGAGCGAGCCTGCAACCTGCCGAAACGTGTTGTTTACCGAGGTTCCATGGTTGATGAGCTTGTTATCGAGTGCGTTCATGGCCCACGTGGTGATAGGCATGTTCACAAGCGAAAGCGAGAACATGCGGATGGTGTAGATGACCACAAGAAACGCGATACTCGTACTCTCGCTCAGGAAGGCGAAGGCAAACGTGGTAACCATGAGCATTCCCATGCCAACTAAGCTGAGGATGCGAGGCCCATATTTGTCGAATAGACGACCCGCAATGGGTCCCATGACGCCCATGAGAATTGCGCCCGGCAAAATAACCAAACCTGAAACCGTTGCTGAGTAACCCATGAGTGATTGCAGGTAGATGGGTACCAGGATGCCAGCAGCTAGCAAGGAAGCTTGGACAAGCATTCCGATGATGGTGCCAATGAGGAACTTGCGGTTCATCAGAACACGCACCTGCAACATGGGCTTTTCCATTTTGAGCTGGCGACGGAAGAAAAAGACAAGTGCAACGATACCGACAGCTGTTGCACCCGCCGCTACAATACTGATGCCGTAAGAACCGATGACGCTGAATCCATACAACAAGCTGCCGAAACCAACCGACGACAAGACTACCGATGGTTTGTCGAGTGTCGCAGCTGCACTCTTCTCGGTGTCCTTGCTGTTGCTGAGTACAAAGAGCGAACAGATGATAACCACAGCTGAGAGAAGTGCGATAACGAAAAACATATCGCGCCAACTGGCATTATCGATAACAAGACCTGCAACGGTTGGCCCGATAGCGGGCGCAAAAGCAATGATTACGCCGAAGAGCCCCATTGCACTGCCGCGTTTTTCGACAGGGAAGGTGAGCATAAGCACCGTCATGACCATTGGCATGAGGATACCCGCACCCGCAGCCTGCAGTAAGCGCCCAACAAGGAGGCTGCCAAATTCAGGTGCAACGCCCGCCAGTACGCTACCAGCCGTAAACATTGCCATGGCAGCAACGAATAAATTGCGTGTTGAGAAACGGTCGATGAGGTAAGCGGTGATGGGGATCATGATAGCGTTGACCAGCGTGAAGCCTGTAGTGAGCCACTGAGCTGTGGCGGCATCGACGCTCATCTCGACCATGATCGAGGGTAGTGCTGGTGTTACAACTGTTTGGTTGAGAACCGTAACAAAGGTCCCGAACATCAAAACAGCTAACATCATAATTTGCTTGCGAGTTAGTCCCATGAATTCTCCTAATGCCCGTGCTTGGTTTTCGGCAGCAAAAAAGGCGCATATGCGCCGATGCCGAAAAGCCTCTGTGCGTAATGTCTGTTTTAGCGAAACCAGACTATTCTAGTGCTCAGTTACCGTGACCATGTGAATCAGATATGGGGTTTATAGGAATTATTTTAGTAGCTAAACTAAATGTTCGTGTATTTGTTGGATAAGGGGAAGTGAGATGGACCCTTCAATGCAGCGAAGGATTGATCGAGACAGAATCACTTGAGACGTTTAGGTTCATTGAGCGATGCATCTTCACTGTGCAAGTAACGCCTCTAAAACAGTATGGCAAAAACTATCGATAAACGATAAAAATAAGTAATTACGTTATATTTCGTAGTACAATACTGTGTTACGTGATCCCAGTCTAATGCGACACGCTTTTGCTGTTGAGGCAGCAGAATTAGCTTCATCTGTGCGTACGGGAGGTACAATGTGCAGGTAAGTGTTGGCTATAGCGAGGCGCCTGATAGTGCCTCGGCTGGTTGTGATGCGGTGCAATCGGCCCTCTTTGATGCTGGTCGGAATGATTCCTGTGATCTGGTTTTGTTGTTTTGCACGGCGCACCATCAGTCTCAAGTATTACGTGAATCCGTTTCTTCGGTTGTTGGAGCCTCGGTTCCTATTTACGGGGGAGGAACGGTTGGTATTATTACGAACAAAACGTTTGGTTATGCAGGCGATCAGGTGGGTGTGGCCTGCATTTGGCTTGACGGCGTTCGATGCAACATTGCGGTTGAGCCGGGGCTGCTCGAAGGGGAAAGAGCAACGGGTGCTCGCCTGGGTCAACGCCTGTTAGAGGGCGGATTATCGGCCGATGATCTGGTCATGCTTTTTTATGATGCGGTCGATGATGCGGGGGATGAGCTGCGTCTCGTAATGGCATCATGGTTACTTGATGGCATGAGAGAGGGGCTTGGGTTCTTCCCGAATCTTGTTGGTGGAGGTTTATTGGGGGATCACATTTGTAATCCTGCCGATCAATATCTTGGACAAAAAACGGGACGCCATAATGCTGTTGCCTTATCGTTCTCGGATGAAATTGAGTTGAGTACGGTCATCATGCATGGGTGTTGCCCTGCTTCAGGTTATTACACGGTCACAAAGTCTGATGGACCTGTTATTCTCGAAATAAATGGCGAGCCAGCACTTGATTTTATGGATGAGATACTAGGGGCAAGCATTACGCCGCAAGAATACCCTTTCTTTTTACTTTTCGGCGTCAATCATGGTGATAGTTGGATCGATTACAGCGAAGACGATTATGCGAGTCGCCTTTGCTTTGGTATTGACGAAAAGCGCCGTGGCATCATTATGTTCGAGCCCGATATGGTGCCTGGTACGAAGTTCCAAATCATGTACCGGTCGCTTGCGCTCGACTACATGAGACCCCGCATCGAATCGCTCTTTGAATCGCTTGGTGATCGGGAGCCCATTTTCTGCATGTATATTGATTGCGCGGGCCGGTGCGCTGGCTATGGCGGTGTCGATATGGAAGATGCCGTGGTTGTTCGGCAGATAGTTGGCGATCGTGCTCCGCTCCTTGGTTTGTATACTGGTGTTGAGATAGCACCAATGTGCGGAAGGCCGCGTGGTCTTGATTGGACCGGTGTGTTCTGCTTGTTTTCGCACAAGCAACCTTCGGAGGAGTTGTCTGTGCGCCATGCAGCACGTGAACTTGAAGATGATGGAATCCAGTCTCCGAAAGATGAAGATCCGCTTGATGTTGCCTTGAAGCTTTGCGAAAGCGATGCGGGCAAGATCTTGCAGCTCGATTCTCAATCGATTGCGATTCGGCATGAGCTTGAACAGCGGCGGCGTGGTTTTCGTTTGTTATCAGGCTTGATGATGCTTGTTCGAGAGCAAGATGAGTACATGAAAACCATCGACAATCTTGCGCAGCGAATCAACACAACGCTCAATATGCAAAAGACTGTCGCGCTTATTCCCTTGGCAAATGGACTATTTAAGCCTGCTGTTTTGCAGGGATATCAGCATGAAGAACAGCGTCTTCTGAAGTCTCTTGAAATCGAATTACCGAACGAAATGATTGACATTGATCGTCCCGTGATGATCAATGCGACAGACGAAATAACGCGCTGTGGCGCAGTGCGAGAAGCGCTCAATCTTCCCTACTTCGTGTCGATGCCGATTACGCAAAATGATCGGATTGAAGCTATTATCATGACGGGCCGCA
>JAVWLC010000269.1:0-3777 GCA_036638175.1 Raoultibacter sp.
ACCTCATCGTCTCCTACGTTAAGCGGAATGATGCAGATATGCGCAGGCGCAACAGAAAGCGGCCACGAAATGCCATTCTCATCATTATGTTGCTCGACAATCGCCGCCATCGACCGTGAAACGCCAACGCCATAGCAACCCATAAGGAAGTGCTGTTCGCTGCCATCTTCTGCTGAAAACGTTGCGTTCATAGACTGCGAGTACTTATCACCAAGCTGGAATACCTGAGAGACCTCAATTCCTCGAGCACCCTCAAGCTGCAAACCACACTTCGGACAACAATCGCCCGCCTTGACTACAATAAGATCCGCCCACTCATCAACCTCAAAGTCTTCGCCGTGCTTGGCGCCAACATAGTGATAGCCATCTTCGTTTGCGCCAACAACCCAGCGAGATATCGCCTGAAGGCTTGTTGCCGCAATAATACGGACACCTTCAGGTAGGCCTACGGGACCCATTGAGCCCTTGTGAAGTCCGGCTTGCTCCATCTCCTCATCGGTCAAAAGCTCAAAGCCCCCAACCACCCGCATTGCCTTAAGTTCATTAAGCTCATGATCGCCTGGAACAAAGAATACGGTGATGACACCATCGTTACCCTTGCCAGAAAGCGCCTTTACGGTTGAGGATTCTGGAATAGAAAGCAGCGTTGCCAATTCGGTAATAGTGTGAACACCAGGAGTTGCAATTTTTGTCAGCTCGGTTGCTGTTGTGTACTCGGTTGGACGGGCCAGCCCTTCGCCTGCCTCAACATTGGCAGCATATCCGCACGAGCAATGGACAAGCTCCGCTTCGCCTGCATCAGCAAGCGCCATAAACTCGCAGGTCACGCTTCCGCCAATCTGACCAGAATCAGCCTCAACAGGACGGTAGTTGAGATCCATGCGATCACAAATCTTGCCGTACGCTTCGCTCATTTCGTCATAAGTCTTTTGGAGTGACTCTTGAGAATCATGGAAGCTGTAAGCATCCTTCATGACAAATTCGCGACTGCGCAACAAACCAAACCGAGGACGAATCTCATCACGGAACTTGACTTGGATCTGATACAACGAAAGAGGAAGCTGCTTGTAAGAACGCAGCTCATTGCGCACCAGTGATGTAATAAGCTCTTCGTGGGTGGGCCCGAGGCAAAAATCACGATCATGACGATCTGCAAGGCGCATGAGCTCAGGGCCGTAATCATCCCAGCGACCGCTTTCGTGCCAAAGCTCCGCTGGCTGTAATACGGGCATCATGACTTCCTGAGCACCAATGGCGTCCATTTCTTCGCGTACGATATTCTCCACCTTAGCGAGAACCTTTTTGCCGAGGGGCAGAAACGTGTAGACGCCTGAAGCAGTTTTCCGAATCATGCCAGCACGAAGCAGCAGACGATGGCTTGCAATCTCCGCGTCTGCGGGATCCTCTTTCAATGTAGGAACATACAGTTCGCTCATTCGCATGATATCAGTCATAGTCTTCCAATCTCTTCCATCAAAGCATCCACAATAGCGCCCTCATCAACCTTGCGCAAGGTTTTGCCATGGGCAAAAATCACTCCCGATCCCTTGCCGCACGCAACGCCTATATCGGCATCAGCGGCTTCACCAGGTCCGTTAACAACACAACCCATAACGGCTACCTTGATCGGCGCTGCCACTGTTTGGAGCCTACGCTCTACCTCTTGCGCTAAACCGATGAGATCGACTTCACAGCGGCCACACGTAGGGCAACTGATAATCTCAGGTGATCTTCTGCGAAGATCAAGTGCCGAAAGCAACGTCCAACACGCGCGGATTTCCTGTACCGGATCGTCGGTGAGAGAAGTACGCAGCGTATCTCCGATGCCCTCTTCAAGCAAAATACCCAGACCGCTTGCAGATTTGATAATCCCCTGAAACAGCGTTCCTGCTTCCGTGACACCAATATGAAGCGGCACTGCTGGGATTTCACGCGCAAGCATACGGTACGCCTGCACCGTGGTCATGACATCGTGAGCTTTTGCTGATACAACTATATCGTAAAAACCCTGCTCCTCGAAGTGTTTTACATAATCGGCAGCGGAGCGGGCAAGCTTTTCTGGCAGCGTCAGGTCAACCCGCACTGCTAGCTCAGGATCAAGCGAGCCCGCATTGACGCCAATACGAATGGGAATTCCCGCAGCAGAAGCCGCCGCAATAACGCGATCAGTCTCGCCGAGACCCCCAATGTTGCCTGGGTTGATGCGCAGCTTAGCCGCACCCCTTTGAGCTGCCTCAATGGCAATGTCGGCTGAAAAATGGACGTCAGCTACTACGGGTAAGGGAGATTGAGTACACACCGCTTCAAAAGCAACAAGGCAATCCTTGCGAGGAATTGCCATACGGACTATTTCGCAACCCGCTTCTGCAAGACGCTCAATTTGCGCAAGGTTTGCCGCAATATCATCTGCTTTCTCATTCAGCATAGACTGAACCGCACACGGCGCACCCCCGCCTATCGGAACACCACCCACCAGCACCTGGCGCGTGTTCGTGTTGGGTTTATTGTGAAAGCTCGTTGCGCCTTGCGCCTGGCGCACAGGCCTCAGCAAGCCTTCGCCTGTCATGTCCCCTGATAGATCTGACTCTTCCATCCCGTTTCCTATCATCGATTGCGCGGCTAACCCCAGTTCCCAAAAATGAACCGCTGTATATCCTGATTGATCATCACAAGAAAAAGGCCAACAAACAAAAGCATGCCAACCGCACTCATATAACCAAGCACCTTCATTGAAACGAATTTCTTCGAGATCTTCTGGAATATCTCAATAACAAACCTGCCACCATCAAGCGGCGGAATGGGAATGAGATTCATGATGCCAAGCGAAACCGAAATCATCGCCGAGAATTCAAGAAGGTTCATGAAGCCAGCATCGGCAGCTTCCTTCGACGCAACCGCAATGCCCATGATCGATGTTGAGTTTGATACGGTATCACCGAAGGTCGCGGGGTTAAATAGACCCGCCACGGCTTGCACAACCATACCGATATACGCAAATCCCATCGAAATTGCCCGCAATGGATCAAGCGTAACGTGCTGCATCGCGCCATCCACCATAACGTCACGACCAATAACTGAGTAAAGCACAACGATAACCAGAACGGCAAACAACAAGTTAGTAATGACGCCAGCAAGCAAGATAACTGAACGCTTCCAAAACGGAAGGCTACGATACTGCTGTTTACGCTCGTTCAGAAAGAATTCGTGCGGATCACTGATAGGACGGGGATCTCCCAGAGCATAGGCTACCTCGCCTCTTTCGCGAGCTTTTGCGCCCGGCTTTACGGCAGGCGTGCGATAGGTGTTAAACGAATCTTTCTTGCTTGGCCCGACAATGCTTCCCCACTCAGACAACTGCTCAAGAGCTTCGTATGCTTCGTCGTCTGTTATTCCCAGTTCAGCTGAGATATCCTCCATATTTGCGGTACCGCGACGATACATGCAAGCAAGCACTTCTTCGAGGTAGGGCTGCTCTGGACCCGGCTCCATGCCGCAAACCTTCGCGTAGCCACCGAGAGGAACGGCCGTCACACCAAAGCGCGTTCCCTTCCAGGTAAAACCAACACCTGGCCCTGGAAGGCCCAACATGAATTCAGTAACACGAACCCCGAAAGCGCGGGCGGCAAGATAGTGCCCACCCTCGTGAATGAAAACGAGAAATCCCAGTACGATAACTCCGTACAGGATCATCAAAAAGACGTCCATGCATTACTCCTCATATAAAGCGGCGCAAACCGCCGAATAAGTGTTAGGGCAGATTCTCAGATCACTATTATA
>JAVWLC010000270.1:0-3776 GCA_036638175.1 Raoultibacter sp.
AGCTTTAGCATCACGTTTACCATTTTTGATGTGTTGCATTTGAAGATGAGAGGAATTGATTCCCCTGCTTTTTCAAAGGCGGTGAACTGCTCTGATGTGAACCCTGTGCTTGCGCAGACGAGTGCTTTTTTATGCGCAACAGCCGCGGCGAGGGTATCCATGCAGGATTGTGCTGGGGAGACATCGATGATGCCGTCGCATGATTCAATAATTGCTTCAAGATCGTCGGTGACTGCAATGTTGAGATCGTAACCGAGTCCAACAACGTGACCCAGATCTTTGCCGATGTAATCACGGCCAGTTGGTCCTATTCCGCCTATTACCTCAAGTCCTTCGCGCTGGGTGATAAAACGGGTGATCGGTTGCCCCATTTGTCCTTTACATCCAACAACAATGATCCTCATGGTTTACTCCTGATTTGGGTTCCTGCTTACGTACGCGCATTGTAGCAGTTTGGATGCCGCAGAATAAGGCTTATCGTGGTTGTGAATGAATGAGAATATATCGTGGTAATCATGTTCAAACCGTGGATGAAAATATGTGCACCCTCCTGTCTTTTATACTGAAAGTCTGACCAGTTTACAGGGAGGTTTGATGGACGAACAACTCACGGGTCTTTCTTCTTCAGAAGTCGAAGTGCGGACAGCTCGCGGGGACGTCAATGTCGACGCGTCGGTCAAAACGCGCACGATTAAGCAGATCGTGTTTTCGAATGTCTGCACACTGTTCAACGCCATCAACTTCATTCTTGCGTGCTTTGTTTTAGTCACAGGCTCCTACAAAAACATGCTCTTTATGATCGTAATTGTTCTCAATACAGCAATCGGCATCATTCAGGAGATTCGCTCCAAGAAAACTACCGATCAGCTGAGCATTATTGCTAGCTCAAAAACAAAAGTTGTACGCGATGGCGAGCGTCAGGAGATATCCCTTGATGAGATTGTGCTGGGGGATGTTGTGGTGTTGGGGCGGGGCGATCAGGTTCCGTCTGATGCTGTGGTTGTGCGAGGCACGTGCGACGTGAATGAAAGTTTGCTTACGGGCGAGAGCAAACTTATTCGCAAATCTGCGGGTTCGGACCTTATGAGCGGTAGTTTCATCAACGCAGGTATGGTGTATGCCGAGGTGAAGCGTGTTGGTGCCGACAACTATGCGGCACGCATCAGTGCGGAAGCAAAAGAGCATAAAGCAATCAATTCCGAAATCATGAACAGCCTCAATGGCATCATTCGTTTCGTGAGTTTTATCATTTTTCCCTTGGGCGCAATTTTGTTTGCGCGCGAGTATTTTACGGGTGCAAATCTTGAGCTTAATGAAGCGATTCTTTCAACGGTTGCAGCTCTTGTGGGCATGATTCCTGAGGGGCTCATTTTACTGACCTCAACAGTGCTTGCCGTGGCTGTTGTGCGACTTTCAAAAAGCAAAGTTTTGGTCCAGCAGCTCTACTGTATTGAAACGCTCGCACGTGTTGATACGCTGTGTCTTGATAAAACGGGTACGATCACAACGGGCAAGATGGAAGTTGATCAGGTTGTTCCGCTTGCTGGCTGCAATAAGTCGGAAGCAGACGGTGCCTTCTTCTCAATTGCCGATGCGGACGAAGATCCCAATGATACTGCGCAGGCTATTATTGACTACTACCATGCGGCCGATCCGCAGCATGTTGTTGCGAAACGACTGTTTCGGGGCGCGGGAAAGCCTGAGAGCGCCGTGCAGCGTTTTGGCATTAAGCGCGTTCTTCCGTTTTCGTCAGACAAGAAATGGTCGGGCGCAGTGTTCGATAACGGCAAAAGTTATGTGATGGGCGCAGCTCAGTTTGTGCTTGGTGCGGGCTTCGCTGCAGTTGAAGATCAAGTGAACGAACTGGCTGACAATGCGCGCGTGATGGTGCTTGCCCGCGTTGAGGCATTCGATGAAAACGACAACATCATTGGCAACCCCGAAGCAATTGCTCTTATTGCGATCAAAGATCAAATTCGCTCAACCGCAAAGCAGACGATTCAATACTTCATTGAACAGGGCGTCGATCTCAAGGTGATTTCGGGCGATGATCCGCATACGGTTTCTGGTATTGCGCAAATTGTTGGCATTCCGAATGCTGATCGCTATGTGGATGCAACAACGTTGCTCTCCGATGCGGCGTTGGAAAATGCAGCAACGTATTATCAGGTATTTGGTCGCGTGACGCCCGAGCAGAAGAAGAAGCTGGTCGTGGCACTTCAGGCGAAGGGCCATACTGTGGCAATGACGGGCGATGGTGTTAACGACGTACTTGCGCTCAAGCAATCGGATTGTTCGGTTGCTATGGCGGCAGGATCTGATGCCGCGCGCAATGTGGCTCAGCTTGTGTTGGTGGATAACGATTTCGCCGCAATGCCCAAAGTTGTTGCAGAGGGCCGTCGCGCTATCAACAACCTCCAACGGTCGGCTTCACTCTTCCTCGTTAAGACGGTGCTTTCCATGGCTCTTGCGGTATTCTTTATCATTTTGCCGTGGCAGTACCCATTCCAGCCGATCCAGATGACACTCATATCAGCCTTTACCATTGGTATTCCTTCGTTCGTGCTTGCGCTTGAGCCGAATAAGGATCGTATTAAAGGTAAGTTCCTTATTAACGTTATCGTGCGTTCTTTGCCGGGTTCGATTACGGCCGTCCTGTGCGTGTTGGCCTTAAACGTGGTGTCGTATACCATGCTCGGACTTGATTATGCTCAGGTCTCAACGATGTGCGTGCTTATTACCGCTTGGGTTGGCTTGATGCTGGTCATACGCCTTTCAATTCCGTTTACGCCTATTAGGGTGGCGCTCATTGCAGTGGTAGTCGGTGGTGTGATCTTGGGAGCAACGTTGCTGCCGACACTGTTTGGTATTGCGCCGTTTACGCAGTCGATGACACTTGCCTTTGTGATTGCGGCTGTTGCCGCGGTTCCTGTCTTTAACGTGCTGTATCACGTGTTCGGCTCATGGCATGCGAAGCGCCAAAGTGAGCTGGTGTAACCGTATGGGTTCTTGGTCGCGCAAGGCTGGCGGTATGCGCCAAGCGCTCCTAAGCTGATAGCGATATACTGTATCCATGAAGAAGATTCGTCTCGATACGCTCCTTGTTGAACAGGGCTATTTCACCGATACCGATGCTGCCTTGCGGGCCGTGCTTGCGCATGAGGTCAAGGTAGACGATGTCTACGCAACAAGTGCGGCAATCAAAGTGTTGCCCGAAGCTGAAGTCATCGTTAAGAATCGTAAGCGCTTTGCCTCGCGCGGGGGACACAAGCTTCAGGGAGCATTGACGGCTTTTGGTGAAGACGTAGCTGGATTGCGCTGTATCGACATTGGTTCGTCGACTGGAGGATTTACCGACTGCTTGCTTCAGGCAGGCGCTGAGTCGGTTGCGTGTGTCGACGTTAACTATGGGCAACTAGCCTGGCAGCTTCGTCAAGATTCGCGCGTCACTGTCTTTGAGCGAACGAATATCAAACTTGCCGATCCCACTGAACTGGGAGCGCCATTTGACCTGCTGGTTGCTGATCTGAGCTTTATCGGCCTCGCCCAGCTTGCGCCCACCTTCGCCCGACTTTCTCATCCTCATACAGTGTTCATTGGGCTGGTGAAGCCGCAATTTGAATCACGGCCAGGGGAGACCGAAGGCGGCGTGGTGCGTGACGAAAGTGTGCGCGAACGCGTGATCGGGGAGGTTCGTGACGCGCTCGAAGCCGCGGGCTTCGAGACAACGGGAGTCATTGAGTCCCCCATTACGGGCCCCGAAGGCAACATCGAGT
>JAVWLC010000271.1:0-3769 GCA_036638175.1 Raoultibacter sp.
AATGGCACCCTCGGCTCCAGCTTCCTTGATGAGCTCGGGAAGTATTGCGGTGTATTCTTTGTTGACGTTGCCCATAACGGTGATGGTCCACTCATCAAACAGACTCTGCGGCATTTCGAGATTCAGGCCATTGACGCCTGCTCCGTGACGCATGTTATCGTAGTATGCATGCATCCAGTCGTATGAGAATACGCCCTCTTGATCTTGCGTTTTTTCCTGATCGATCTTGAAATCGCCTTCGACGTTGGCAACCTTGTTGATGCCCCAAAGCCTATCGAATTTGGTCAGGTCCCAGAGCTCGAGACCAGCACCATTTTCGGTGGCGTTGTGGCAAGACATACAATCGCCCTTAAACTCGTCCTTAAACTCATCCTTAGTACGGTTACCGAAGTGAATGCCGTGCATGAGGGTGCCGAATTCGTACTGCTTAGAGAGATAGCCAGGTGCATATGAATGGCAGAAAAGACACTGCTGGAGTGTCGTTTTATTGTCGAGTTCATCGTTCCATGCAACGGGGTGCTCATAGTTAAGGTTCTTCAACAGAGAGTTCATATCGGGGTGGCATGATTCGCATCCACGGTTGTCTGCGTCAAGCCAATACGTATTATATGAGTTGCTTCCTGCCTGAACTTGCCATGCGTCAGGGTCAACTTCATATTCGGTTGGTGTGCGCTGAACCATTTGGCCGTTCGGCAAGGTGCGGATCTCTGGTGCGTATTCTTCTGCGACAGCGTCCCAGCGATCCCATAATCCATCAAGGTACTCTTTGCCTGGATAGAAATCTTCGTTGATATCTTTATTGGTAATGCCTTCTTCACCGTCAATGATGGCCTGTTGCTCAGGTGTTAGGCTCTCTTCGGTCTTTGTTGACCCATCGTTGTTGGTATCGCTTCCAGTGGATGCCTGATCGCTCTGTTGTGGCGAGCAGCCTGCAATCAAGCAGAACGTGCAGGCAAGACACAGCGTGCCAATGACGAGTTGTTTTTTGATCGACATAATTCCCCTTTCTTTCTACTCCTTTATGTGGTTTCATTTGCATTTCGGCGTAGGAGCTCAAGCCGACGAAACCATATCGTCTTGACCACGCTGGCGCACAGAACCCCTTTCTACTCGAAGTGCCAGGTGGCTTTACCTGATGGTAGGTGAGTTGTTTTAGCGCAACCATCACCTAAAGGTCCTATTTCGAAAAGGGGTTTCACCAGGGCATCGACCACTTTGGACGATGCCTGTAGTGGTAACGAAATGGTGCTGGGTTTAGCGGCGTGGTGGATTGCGTGTGCGCAAAGTCCACCGAAGTGTAATAATGGATCAACACGCAAAGGGGCTCAACGGAATGTTGAGATGCGTTTTAGCAAGGGAAGAAAGGAAACCGACATATATATGCGCGGTTTGCATTTGAATACGTGCGGGATTCTTGCGGCAGTGGGTCTCGGTCTTAATCTTGTATGGTGCACACTTATGGGCCATACGATGGGCTTTATGTCATCGGCGGTTGGCATAGAGGGGTGGGTTAATCCTCGCATCTTTTTTCTCATGGGCATTCTTGTACTTGCGGTTTCCTATATTGCTTTGCCGCGATTGCTTGAGCGTGCCGATGGGGTGTTGCGCTATATGCTGCCGCTCATTTCAGCTTTTGGAACTGCAGGCTTTGGACTGTCCTATCACCAGACATTCTTTGATCCTGGCGCACTTGCAATCGGAGGCTTATTTGTAGCAGGTATCGGGTATTTCTGGCTCGTGGCGCGCTACAACCTCATGTTGGCGCGCACACAGGGATTCACGAGCGCGGTTTGGGCTGTTACGGGTGGTTTGATTGTTAAGCTTCCAATCTTGTTTGCGTTGAGCCTTTTCGTCGGGCCTGAGGGTCAAGTGCTTGTTGCTATTGTGCTGCCAATCATTTCGGCTATGGTGTTTGAGGTTGCTTACGCAATTGCACGCGATGCAACCGAGAACGAAACCCTTGAAGAAAGCGGAGCTCGGCAGGAAAAACGAGCACTGTATGACGTGTCTGCAAAAGCACGCACGATCACGCCAACCTCGCAGACGTTTCGTCGCAATACGTTTATCCTGATGGCCGTTTCGGCTATTTTATTGGCGGTGATTCGATCAGTGAGTTACCTGGGGCTTTGGGGAAACACGAATGCGAATATCTCGACGTCGATTCCTTGGTTGATGGGTTTTATCGTGCCGAGTGTGCTTCTGGTTCTTTTTGCTTATTTTGCTTTGATACGCATGGCTGGATTTACGCTGACAATGCGGTTTCAGCCTGCCATGCTCCTGATTCTCGTTGGTCTTTTTGTTGTTGCTATTCAGGCAAATCCTGGAAGCGATACGCTACCGTTTCTCACTGACGTGATTCAGATTGATGAACTTTTCGCGCACCTGTTGTTTTGGACGGTAGTTATTACGGCGCTCAATGCGCTTGATCTGCCCCCTTATCGCGTTATTGGCATTTCGGGTGCTATTTACGCAGGAGCTTCCATTGCGTGGGTTTTGCTTTTGGGAACATCAGCGATTATCAATAACATTTTTTTGCTGCTTGCAACATACGTCATTGTTATTGCAGCCATGTATGTAACGTGGCTCGGGGGGAAGCGCCGCGTTGATGAAATTGATGAGACACCTGACGGATCGATGGCGTACGCTGCCAATTTGGGGGAGCGCCAGGCAGACAATGCTGCAGCGAGTTCAATGCTATCGAGAACCGTTGCCGACACTTGTTCAGCAATGGCGAAGCACTATGCTCTATCACCTCGAGAAGCTGAAGTATTCGTGCTGCTTGCCCAAGGGCGAACTCGTGCTTTCATTCAGGATGAACTGGTGCTTTCGGGTAGTACTGTGAAAACGCATGTGGGTCACATCTACGCGAAGATGGGCGTTCATGATCGTCAAGAAATGATGGATCTCATTTGGCGCGGTGACACGAATTCACTTGAAGTAAAGCCGCAGGGCGAATGAGGCAACAGCAAGTCTTGTACTTGTTGACTTAGCTTATGGCCTCTTCAATCTTCTTGCGCAATTCCTCAATACCGATCCCATTTTCCGCCGAACAGGGGATCATGACTTGATCAGCAGGCAAGCGGAGTTGCTTTTTGAGCGCTGCGACTTGCTTACCACGCTGCATGTTGGAAAGCTTGTCAGCTTTGGTGAGCACGATGATGAATGGCACATCGCTTGCTGAAAGAAAGTCGATCATGTGTATATCAAGATCAGTGGCAGGATGCCGAATGTCGATGAGCGAGACCACGAGAGCAAATGAGCGCTCCTGGTTGAAATACCCATCGATGAGTTCCATCCAGCGAGATTTTTCAGTTTTGGCAACCTTGGCATACCCGTAGCCCGGCAAGTCGACAAAGTCGACATCATCGACTGAGAAGAAGTTGATAGTAGAGGTTTTGCCAGGAACCGATGAAACCCGCGCGAGAGCCTTGCGATTAAAGAGCTTGTTGAGAAGCGAAGATTTACCAACGTTCGAGCGTCCCGCGAAGGCTACCTCGGGATGCTCTGAGGGGAGCAGCTGCTCGGCGGTTCCGTATGATGCTTCGTATTTCGCGTTGTTATAGTTCATGGGTAACTTTCGGTTGAGAGGTGGGATTTACTTAGTTATGTCGCACATAGTAAAGGATGGGCAGTGTCTAGATTTTGCTGATCTGTGAATATGCGTGAATTATATCAAATAGACTCACCACAGGTGCGTTTACTGTCATTCTGAGTCACTGTTGTCAGGGACTGTATCCTCAATGAGTGTAAGTAGCTCTTCGCGCGAGTT
>JAVWLC010000272.1:0-3748 GCA_036638175.1 Raoultibacter sp.
CTTCAGCAGACCGTTCATGAGCTTCGATGTGGTGGTTTTACCTGCGCCGTTGTTGCCGACCAGAGCAACAAACTCACCCTCGCGCACGGTGAAGGACAAATCGCTCACCACGGCGTTGCCATCAGCCTGATTCTCGTACGAATACCCCACCCCAGAAAACTCAAGTATCGTTTTCATGAGACGATCCCTTCAATCATGCGCTGCGCTTCGTTGACGTCGACCGCAAATTCTTCGATGGCATAACCCTCATCGTGCAGCAGCACAGAAAGCGTTGTCACGCGCGGCACGTTAACACCGATGGCGAGCAGCTCAGAAGCATGGCGAAGCACCTGGCGCGTTGTGCCACTATGCACAATTTTGCCGCCCGCAACAACTGCCATGTGCTCGCAAAATTCCGCGAGCAACCCGATCTTTTGCTCAACAACCACAACGGTGATGCCGTAACCTTCATTCAATTCGCGCAGCAGCTCAAAGATCTGGCGAGAACTCACGGGATCAAGCGCACCCGTCGGCTCATCAAGCAGCAGCACGCGCGGGCGCAGCGCGAGTACGGCAGCAACGGCTACCTTCTGCTTCTGCCCACCCGAAAGCGAGGCAATCGCGCGCTGTCGCAAGTCAAGGATGCCGACACGGTCAAGTGCGCCCACCAGTCGCTCCTCGATTTCATCCTTTGGCACACCAAAGTTTTCGAGGCCAAACAGGACCTCATCTTCAACAACCGATGCCACCATCTGAGCATCGATATCCTGGAACACCGTAGCTGCAATGCGCGAAAGATCAGTGAGCGTAGTTTCAAACGTATCGTTGCCATCAAGCAAAACCGATCCGTAGAAATCGCCCTTGTGGTAGTGCGGAATGATGCCGTTCATGCAGTACACGAGCGTTGATTTGCCCGCACCCGAAGGCCCGATGATTCCGAGAAAATCACCCTCGCCCACCGAAAGATCAATGGCGTCAAGCGCGGGCATAGATGCTCCCTCGTAGGTGAAATTCACCCCATTGAGCTCGATCATCTTATGCGCATTTGCTGTCATAGCTGTTCCTTCCAACTTCTTTTCTGAGCCTTACGCAAACGCTTTTTCAGGAACGTCCTTCTTGAGCACTTTGCGCAGTGGCACATAGAGCATCTGGACGATCACGCAGTTGATGAGCGCAGTGCACGCAACAATGGGCACATAGGCAACCAAACTCGAAGCATCAGCGCCGAGGAAGAGGAACAAACACACTGTAAACGTTCCCCCCGAAACGACAGTTGCGAGAAATGTACTGATGACGGTCTGCAAGTTGGCGCGACCGATCTTCATGGGAATACGAATGAGAGCCGCCATAGCAAGTGCGCCGAGAAACTCCGAAATGAAGTTAATGTAGGGCGTGCCCGGAAGAAGCTGGCAAACCGCTCCAGCAAGCAAACCGATGATAGCAGCTTGTCCAAGGTTAGGCCTGACCAGCAGAATTGCCAAACAATACATGGCAATGATGAAGTTTGGCTTCATGCCGAAAAAGTTGACGAAACTACCCACAGTCATCTTCAGTACGGCACCTGCTGCAAGAAGCACGGCAACAAGGATGAGCGCCGAGATATCGAAGCCCTTCTTCTGTTCGACACCGAGCTCTCGCTTGCCAGTGGGTGCTGCTGAACGCTTGGAGGTTGCTTGTGCTGTGATTACGCGCTTGTTCTGGTCTGTCATGATACTCATTTCCTTTTCTGCGGATTTTCCGCGGCTTCGTCCCGTAGAGGACTCTTCTGACATTGCCGGCAAAAACTCTGATCAGGATCTGAGCGAATCAGAAAAGGTGCTGATCGGTGACTGTTTTGCAGTCGATCCGTCCAGCTCAGCAGCAATAAAAAAGACCTGTCCTTGAGAAAAGGACAGGTCTTTGAACCTGCGGTGCCACCTTTTTTGATTCCCGTAGGAACCCTCTCTGAAAATGCCAACACATTTTCTGCCCTTAACGCAGGCTCACGGTCCAGATACTCAGATCGTTTCCGACCCTTTCCCCTTTCCCTCGGCGAACCATTTACCACCTAGCTTACTGCGGGAATCCCAGCTACGCCCGCTCTCTGTGAGTGCTCATGATGGCTTGACTTTCGCCTCATCGGTTTGAGGTATTCAATTGAGGACGTACTATAGCCAAAAGCGTGGCGTGCTGTCAACACCTATTTTGGGATTGGGTGGCTGTCAATCTTATCTGAAAAATGGGAGAGAAGGGTTTATGTCGTATTCAGAAACGCCGATTACGAGTGGCCTGCGTTTTTGCTTTTTCATTTCTTTTTGATTCCTGTTCCATGCTCGCCATTAAAGGGTTAAGAGCTCATAGTACGCAAAACAATCCTGCAGTCTGATCCTACCTAGCTATCGCCAAGATAATACGATTGGATAATGCTTTTGATTTCCTCAGCATCGATGTTCCCAAGCCCGATGCCCTTCATGAAGCCCTTGGGGCATTCCACTTCTTCGATAAATTTGCGCACTTCGTCGAGAACCGTCTGCGGAAGGCCAACTGGCAATGGCGGCATGGGAAGGGCACAGAGCTTGAAGATGTCCCGACGATGTTTGTTCACCTCGTCACGTCTGATCGCCTCACCAGCAGTCCTTCTGTCGCGAAGATCGTTGTAGGCTTTCATCTTGAATACGGGAAGGTATTCGTGCCTCAAGGTGGGCATCCCGTATTTGTCCGTTACCGCTTTGCCGCTTGACAGCAGTTGATAATAATCGTCATCGAGCAAGATGGCGGAGAGGCTGTATGAAGCATCGTCGATCTTGACGGGACCGATTCGGCGTTCGATACCTCGCATGCAGTCAGGCCTGCGACTCAACAGCTCAATTTGAAACGGGAACGAATCGTCAATCGGCCTAGAGAATCGATACATCTGCGACGTGCCGTCCTTTGTGAAATGCGTGTAGCCTCCTTCGATGACGAGTGGCATGAACCTATCGTCAACAAATCTAGCGTCAAGCGCCTCGGCAATAAGAACAATGTCGAGGTCTTTCGTTGCGGAATCTTGGAAGTAGCCTGCCTCCTCGTAGATGAACTCGCGCGCGGTTCCGCCTATCACGACGAAAGGCGCCTCACCACCCGCCAGCCTATCGATGAACAAGTCTACTCCTGGGATGCGTACCATCTGTAACCCCCCAAAGCCTCGTCTAGACCCAGCCTGGTTCTTTCATCGTCTACGTCGACGGTCTTCCACATCGTGAACGCGTCAACCACCCCGTCGTGGGCCATCGCGCAAGGATCGTAAGATAGGACCCTGACCATTGCCAACTCAATTGGTTCATTCTGATCCCTGGCCAGTTCTGCAAGAACCCGACCCTCTTTCCGTGACGAAGCGTACATGGGGACATGCGGCGCTACCAGCATCGACCTTCGAGCCAATGCCGACTCACCGCACAAGGGCAGACCACTCGCATCCGAGGCGGATACATAGAAGTCGTCTTCTATTGGATCGCCAAACAACCTCGTGCCCTTTTCTGCAAACGACAGGTAGTCTGGGATAGAGAACAGGGCGGTCCTCTTCTTTGCGCCCCCTATGCGCTTTGACAAAAGACCCGCCGCAACCAACGCCTCACACCCGCGGAGCACCGAAGCCTTGGAGAGGCCAAGGCCTTCGGAGATCTCAGCTGCCGTCGCCTCGTTGTCCGAATACAGCCACCACAAGAAAACGAGCTGCGCAGACGGAGATAAATTTTTCGGTTCGGAGACTGCGTCTTTGCTGACGGCAGGCCGAAGGTTGAGGGCACCCGGG
>JAVWLC010000273.1:0-3741 GCA_036638175.1 Raoultibacter sp.
GCAACACCTAACCCAGCAACACCTAACCCAGCAACACCTAACCCAGCAACACCTAACCCAGCAACACCTAACCCAGCAACACCTACCACACCACCCGCAAAGCGCATCTACCCAACAGACCTCAAACACGCAGCTGTCCTTGCTTTTCTTGATGAAGGCCTAACTCGCAAAGAAGTCGTTAAGCGCTTTGACATTGCTTCGGTATCTACTCTCAAGAAGTGGGTTATTGCCTACAGACGAGGCGGAGCACAAGCACTTTCCCCTAAACCTCAAGGCAGACCTCGTGGACAATGGATACCTAAGTCTATGGCAACACCTGATGAGTTAGTTGCTCGAGCTGAGGTTGAGCGGTTGATACGTAAGTTGAATGGGTGACTTCACACGCCATCAGAAAGTCGCCATAATCCGTGATTCGAAAAACGTGAAACTCGCATTCCGCTGCATCGATTTTTCGTTTATGAATGAATTGGGGACCCTGAAATCACCTTGCCTTCACAATACCCCAGCTCAACTTTTCTTAGGTCCGCCGAAATCGTCCACAAGCGAAAAAATTATGCAGCAAAGACCCGAAATTTCGATTTTCAGAAACATGATCTAGTTGGAGGTCGTAAAGCAAGCGCAAAATAGCTCGCCCATCAGCCCATCAGCCCATCAGCCCATCCGCACGCACGTCCATCCGTTCATCCGCACGCCCGCACGTCCAACCCGCCACCCGTCCACAATCTCACCCATCAGTCGGCTTATCCATCGACCTGACATTGAACCAGTCTCCGTACCCGCCCCCGAGCTCTTCGGCACGAGATTCATCCCGCACCAACATCCCGCAACGTGGTTCACGGCCACGCTTCATGCCTTAAGAAAAGTAACCAGCAATACGTAATTACTTAACAAATTGCCGACACTTGGCGCGTCGTAAATACTTCGCGTGTTACCCTTTCTCGAGTAAGATTCACTGCGTTTGTGTGAGCTTCAAAACGTAGTCGCTGTTTGACCACTTGCGACGTCGATTTCGTACAACAAACGGCATCGGTGAAGTTGTATAAAACAACTCATATCGCCGAGGAATAACTGGATTAGCCAGCATGGAAATGCATACTCGCAGGAACGCAAGTCGCCCTTATCTACACAGAAACAGGAAAGGGAATATCGGTTGGCATGGAAAACGGAAATAAGGGAGAGCGCTCGAACGCTCGATGATCTGTTTAGGATTATTCCACCTGAAACCAACGATCGGGCAGCGCTTGCTGCAGTGCTCGAGAGATCACCCATGGCCGTGCCCAACTATTACCTGTCGCTCATCAACTTCGACGATCCGCATGATCCTATCCGTAAACTTGCCTTACCATCGATACAAGAGATGGACTTATCAGGAAGTTTTGATACATCTGGTGAGGCCGACAACACCGTCGTGACGGGCTTGCAGCACAAGTATCGTGAAACCGCCATGATGCTTTCCACCAACGAATGCGCTATGTATTGTCGCCACTGTTTTCGTAAGCGCCTTGTTGGTCTGCCTGACGAAGGCATTGCCCGTGATCTTGATGCGGCGGGAACCTACATTAAGGCGCATCCCGAGATTACGAATATTCTTGTGAGCGGGGGAGACGCGCTGCTCAATTCGAATGAGCGTATCGACGCTATCCTTATGATGCTCACGTCGATTTCCCATCTCGATTTCATTCGCATTGCCACGCGGATTCCCGTTTCGCTGCCATCGCGCATCACGTCTGATAATGAGTTGCTCGACATACTTGAGAAGTATCAGGCGCGCAAGCAGCTCTTTGTGGTTACGCAGTTCGATCATCCTCGCGAAATAACGCCCGAGGCAACAGCTGCTGTGCAGGCGGTGCTTTCGCTTGGTATTCCAGTGCGTAATCAAACCGTCCTTCTTCGTGGCGTGAACGATGATCCTTACGTGCTTGGAGATCTACTCAAGAAGCTAACTGCCATAGGAGCAGAGCCTTACTATGTATTCCAATGTCGTCCTGTATCGAGTGTGAAAAGTCAGTTCCAAGTTTCTCTCAAAGAAGGCATTCGGATTGTTGAAGCGGCCAAAGCTTTGCAGAATGGTATGGGTAAATCATTTCGCTACTGCATGTCGCATGTGACGGGGAAAATAGAAATACTTGGCGAAATGCCTGATGGAACTATGGCCTTCAAATATCACGAAGCGAAGGACCGCAGCAATTTGGGACGTATTTTTACACGCGAGATCAACGACAATCAGGCATGGTTGGACGATTGATCAACGTGAGGTCCATCCATGACCTCTTGGCAACATGGGGTCAACGGATCATCAAGCAGCATCTAACATTCTCAGAGACCACCGAGTTTTAGGCGTAGAGTACCCACATGAACAGCAGCCAGCACTACAGGGCTGTTGCGATAGGGAGGACCACGCCGTGACGACGGGAAACAGTTCGCGTACCACAACCAAGAAAAGCGCCAACAAGCTCGCGCGAGTCATGTCGGTATCCGATATGGTTGTTTATGGACTCATCTTTATGGTGCCTATTGCGCCCTTCGGCATCTATGGGGGCGTCTTCACCGAATCAGGCGGAATGCCTGCGCTGGTTTATCTTGTTGGTACCCTTGCTATGGTGTTTACAGCGTTTTCTTATGGCGCGCTTGGTAGAGAGTTTCCTATTGCAGGTTCAGTGTATGGATACGCATCGCGTGGGATTGGTCCTGGTGTAGGGTTTATAACTGGCTGGACGCTTCTGCTTGACTACCTGCTCATTCCCGTCCTTCTCTATGTGGTTGCTTCGCATGCCCTCAACAGCATTGTTCCAGAAATTCCTGCTTGGGTGTTTAGTATCATTTTTGTGATTGTTAATACGTTAGTGAACGTGCGGGGCATTTCGCTTACAACGGTGGTCAATCGTATAGCGCTCGCACTTGAGCTTCTGTGTCTAGCCGTATTTTTGGTGCTTGGTATCTGGTGGATTGCCACCGATCCTGCTTCGCATGGCTTCACGCTCAAGCCTCTCTACAATCCGCAGACGTTTAACCCGAGTCTTGTTATGGCAGCGGTCTCGCTTGGAGTTCTTTCGTTTCTGGGATTTGACGGCATTGCCACCTTGGCTGAGGAAGCGAAAGACGCGCGGCGGGGGCCTGGTCGTGCCATGTTGGTCTCGCTTGCTATCGTAGGCGTGTTGTTCGTGGCGCAATCGTACGTGGCTGCTTCCATTAGTCCTGATGGTGCGGTGTTTGCGACGGATCAGGGGAATGCGTTTTATCTGGTTGCTCAGGTGGTAGGAGGAAAAGCGCTCTCGATTATTTGCGCGCTCGCCACGGCTTTGTCGTGGGGAATCTTTACGGCGCTTGCCGCACAAACGGCCATCTCGCGCGTTTTGTTTGCAATGGGTCGCGATGGCATGTTGCCCAAAGCACTTGCCCGTATTCATCCGCGCTTCAAGACGCCTTATGTGGCAACGCTGTTTGTGGGAGTGCTTTCGCTTGTGTTGGTGCTTACGTTTGGAAGGCTTGGAACCGATACGATCTCGCTGTTTGTGAATTTCGGTGCGCTCACGTCATTTCTCATTTTGCACATAACGGTAGTCTGGTATTTCATCGTAAAAAAGAAGGATCGCAGGTATATGGCGCATCTTGTTTCTCCCGTGTTGGGGTTTGCTGTTATCGCTTTTACGTGGGTTGGCCTTGCTGCACCCGCAAAGATCCTTGGTCTCGGTTGGCGCGCGCTCGGGGGGGTGTCTTAGGGGGTCATGCGGGGGGTCTTCC
>JAVWLC010000274.1:0-3719 GCA_036638175.1 Raoultibacter sp.
TCAGGCCCTTTTCACGCAAACTACGTTTGGCCTCTTTGGAGCTTAAACGCTCATCAGCAAAAACGTGGGGAATCCCTGTTGTATCAGTAATCTTACCTGCTGCAACTTTGATGCTCTTTGCCTGCGGACCCTCTTCGCGCTTCATGGTATAGGGCAAGCCACACACAAAGAGTTCTGGCTCCCAATCTTCCAGCAGTCTGCGAAATGATGGCGCGTTGCTGAGCACTTCATCGGCTGGAAGCACAACGATCGGGGTTGCAACCTGCTCCCCCGGATCGCTAATTGCCACACCAATGCGCGTTTGCCCGATATCGAGCGCCATGACTCTCATCTAGTGCGTCTCAGTCTTCTTATGCTTGAGCGAAAAGCTCGCGAGCTGCCTCAAGAGCAGCATCAATTCCTGCTGCATCTTTACCGCCTGCTTGCGCCATCTCAGGCTTTCCGCCGCCGCCACCTTTGATTGCGGGAGAAATTGCCTTGATGATAGCTCCCGCATTAAAGCCAGCTTCAACAGCCTCAGGAGCTCCTGCAGCCAGAAGAATTGGTACACCATGATTATCTGCTGCAAGCACGGCAGCACCAGGGCTTGTCATGCGAGCACGCAGGACATCCCATGCATTACGCAGCCCACCAACATCTGCAGTACCAAGATTCGCAATAATAAGCGGATAACCGACATTGATCGCACTTTCAATAACGGAAAGCATTTCGCCATCCGAAACAATTTGCTTGTTGCGCTTTCGCTTGTCAGTGAAATCTTTTATCGTCTTGATATTCGTTGCGGTGCGCTCGCTCACGTCAAACAGTGGAACCTTAAGTTCAGCTGCGGTCTCCTTGAGCTCTTCCTCAACCTTATTCATGTAGGCTAGAGCATCAAAACTGGTCACCGCTTCAATACGGCGCAGGTTTGCGCCAACACTTGATTCACCCGTAATCTTTACAAAACCAATTTCGCTTGTTGCAGCAACATGGGTGCCACCGCAAAGCTCTTGTGAGATTCCCTCAATATCAAGGACGCGAACAAATTCGCCGTATTTTTCACCGAAAAGCGCAATAACGCCCGCCTCACGTGCAGACGTGATGGACGTCTCATACGCGCGAACGGCATGGTTTTCCATGATCTTCTCATTCGACAGACGCTCAACTTCCGCTATCTGCTCAAGGGTCATGCCCTCAAAATGAGTGAAGTCAAACCTGAGGCGATTAGGGGCAACAAAGCTACCAGCCTGTTTCACGTGATCGCCAAGCACCTGGCGAAGCGCCCAGTGCAGTACGTGTGTTGCCGTATGGTTGCGGCGAATACGCTCACGACGCGGAATGTCGATCTCGGCCTGCAGCGTCATACCTGGCTCAACCATACCTGCCTCAACTATCACCGTATGCGCAATGAGGCCTTTCTCGGGTTCTTGTGTGTCAGTCACTTTAACGCTGATGCCATCAGCACGCAGCACGCCCTCATCACCAACCTGTCCACCCTTTTCAGCGTAGAACGGGGTCTTATCGCAGATAATTTCTCCGCTTTCACCTGCTGAGAGTTCATTTTTAAGCTTGCCGTCTTGAACGATGGCAACAACGTGAACTTCGGCAGAGTCTTTGGTGTAGCCAAGGAATTCTGTAGTACCCGACTCTTCAAGAATTTCACTCATAACACCGCCATACGTTGACCAAGCCTTATCAGCGTCTTTCGCATTAGCGCGAGCACGGGCTTTCTGCTCATCCATGCAGCGAGCAAATCCCTCAAGATCGACTTTGATGCCACGAGCATCAGTGATCTCTTCGGTAACCTCAATGGGGAAACCGTAGGTATCATGCAGCGTGAAGGCAGCTTCACCCGAAAGCTCATCGCCTTCAAGCGCAGCCAAAACGTCATCAAGGTACGCTTGTCCTTGACGCAAGGTCGAACCAAAACGCTCTTCTTCGGAGATGATCACGCGACGCGTGAGCTCACGATTCTCAATGATTCCAGGATATTCATCACCCATGAGACTAACAACCGCATCGACGTATTCGTTCAAGAACACGCCGTCGATACCAAGGAGATGGCCTTTCATGACCGCACGACGCAGCAGGCGCCTGAGAACATAACCGCGACCTTCGTTTGAGGGCAAAATGCCGTCCGCAATCATAAACGTCACCGAACGGCTGTGATCAGCGATGATGCGCATGCTTAAATCATCTTCAGCATTATCGCCGTAGCTCTTGTTCGCAAGACGCTCCCCAACAGCAAGGATGTCGCGCATGAGGTCAATCTCGTAGTTTGAGCGAACACCCTGCATAATTGCAGCCATGCGCTCAAGACCCATACCCGTATCAATGTTCTTTTTTGGAAGGGGAGCAAGCGTGCCGTCTTCTTGCCCATCGTACTGGGTAAACACAAGGTTCCAGTATTCAAGATACCGATCACAATCGCACCCTGGGGCGCAATCGGGGCTCCCGCATCCAAATTCGGGACCCTGATCATAGTACAGCTCAGAGCACGGGCCGCACGGACCAGTTGGTCCTGCGCGCCAGAAGTTGTCCTCTTCGCCAAGACGCGAGATACGCTCTTCGGGAATGCCGAGTGATTTCCAAATTTCGATAGTCTCATCATCATCGAGATACACCGTGAAATACAAACGCTCCACGTCAAGTCCGAGAACATCGGTTGAAAATTCGAGTGCCCATGCACACATTTCCTGCTTGAAATAATCGCCAAAGCTGAAGTTACCAAGCATTTCAAAAAAGCTCAGGTGACGACCTGTGGTGCCAATGATGTCAATATCGTTCGTCCGAACACACTTCTGCGCCGTTGTTGTTCCAATATAGGGAGCCTCAAGGTGCTTTTGCTGAAGGAAATAAGGCTTGAACTGGACCATTCCTGCGCTTGTCAGCAAAAGCGACGGATCATCAGGAATGAGAGAAGACGAGGGCATGCGTTTGCAGCCTTTCGCCTCGAAAAATCGCAGGTATTTTTCGCGAATGTCAGCGGTGCTCATGTATTCCATTGGCGTTGGTACTCTTTCTCACTATCAGGTTATTGTTTAAGCGAATCAGTGGTCTTGACCGATTCGTTATATTCTACTGTTTCACTGAAGCGCTTTCGCGCCCCCTTAACTGCTTTCGTGGCCGTCTTTATCGGTCTTTTTATCGGCTGGAGCTTCCTCTTTTTCCTCAGAGGCACCTGCCGTTTTATCCTTAACGAGCACACGCTTGCTCGCCCAAGGAACTTCGATCTCTTTTGCGGATGCTGAGCTATCAGCAAGCGGATCGATAAGCATACCTTCGGTTCCCGATGGGGTTCCCTTGAAAAACACGCCGTCTTCCGACACGATACGTCTTCCTGTACGCTTTTCAAAATAGTACACGAAAACAGACTTCGCAACAGCCACAGCAGGAATAGACGCAAGCATTCCCACAAGTCCTCCCATGAACCCACTCATGGCGCCGCCTATCGCTGAACCAGCGAGCAATGCCAAAATGACCAGTGCGGGATGAACGTCAACCGAATTCGCCATAAGCTTTGGCGACACAAAGGTATAAATGAACTGCTGAATAGCAATAGTTGCAACAACGGCAATCAACGCAACCCACGGGCTGACAAACACGCAGGCGATAGCAGCCAAAGCGCCACCAAGCCATGGACCCACAACAGGAATAATGTTGAGCAAACCTGCGATACCACCCAGTGCAGCGTAGTTCGGTACGCCCATAATGGCAAACGCTATGCCACAAGCAAGACC